>NZ_JBGTFM010000315.1:0-2484 GCF_041747255.1 Blastomonas sp.
GCGACGGCGGCCAGCGCGACCTACGCGCTGCCGATAGTTGGCCAGAGAGGGCGGTACATTGGTCATCATCACAGCCGAAACCGATCCGATATCGACGCCCATCTCCATAGTGGTGGAGCAATTGAGAATATTGATCTCACCACGTTTGAACTCGCGCTCGAAACGCCGCAACCGATCGGCAGGTTGCTGGGCAGAGTGCTCAGCGGCCCGGGTATAGGGTGAAAGCAATGCGATCCGGTCGTGCTGGTTGGTCCAAACCGATGCATCGCGCAGTGCCCGGATGCCATCGTCTTCCACCAGCCACTGGCGAACGAGATCGACATTCTCGCGCTGGGGGAAGACCACAGGAAGTGACGGAAATGCGATCAGTACAGGCGCGACATCTGCTGTCCGCAAATGCTCGTTATGGCCATATAGCGTAAAACCCAACGCTGTTTCCGGCAGCACCAGACCGGTCACTGGGCATTGCCAAGCCGCCGCCACAGGCGCGATGCGCGCCAGGGTAAAGTCCAGCGCGTGGCCAGGGCGATCGGCAGCGTATAAGATTGGGCGTAATGCCAGCCATGCCTGTTCCAGCACCTCGTTCAGATCACGGCGATCCTCTCCATCGGTCGCATCAAGCCCCAGTGCCTTCGACAATATGGTCACAATATTGGGGCGCCGCACCTGGGCGCTCGCCATTGGCCAGGCGAGTTCGCGCCTTGCCTCGGCCTTTTCGCCGGGGGGTATCAGCGTCGACAGCGGCACCTTTGAATTGAGCCAGTGCTGGTCCGCCCATTCGATCCTGATGGCAGTGCGTCCCCGCACGATCATGTCAATCATCGAATAGAGTAGCCCCTGCCAGTCCGCCGCCGATTTGCCCCTCGCGCGCAATGCATCTGGCAATCTTGTCGCTGAGTCCACAGCATCAAACCGCAGGCGAGCCAAGCCCATGGTTTCGGGCGTATTGCCTCGCCGCGGTCGCCGGTTGAATTCGCGCAGCAACAGAAATTCGGCGAATGCTGCTGGATCCTGCCTGTATCGCACATCTCTGGCTCCCCAGACCCGCGCCATCCAGTGATGCACCTCGGGCCGTTCGGCCAGCCGCTGCCGCATCACCGCCCAAGTCACACCCCTGGTATTGGGTGATGTCAGCCGCGCAAGATCTGCCCTTTTGGCGGCCAGCATGTCGGTGAGCAATGCCGGCGCAGATACCTCAAGCTGTGCGACTGCCGATTCGAAGTTGGCGATGTCAGTACGCAGCGTCGCAACGGCCGGGTCATCTTCACCCGGTGCAACCATACTGCCCTGTACCAGGTGATAGATGAAGCTACGCACGAAGGAGCGTTCCGACGTGGTTTGCAGGCTGGCGGCAAAGCGGGCGGAACCTTGGCGGCTGTCAGTAAACGACAGCAACTGCCGCCCCTCCGCTGGCGGACGATACGCCGCCTTCGCATCCGCCTTGCGCGGTGCTACACCCTCCAGAAGCACCGGCGCAGCATTGCCGATCAGATACGGCGCCCCATAGCGAAATGGCCGCAATATCTCCGACTTTCTGATGGAGACAGCGGCTCCGCAGGCCCCGCAGCTGTCGGCAGCGTGCACGGGAAAGGCGCGGGTTTGCGGCTCGGCAGCGTCAAACCTTAAACCAGTCAAAGGATCGACATGCGCATCGCGGCATCCCGGCAGTGGACGCGTAGCGATCGCAAGTCGCAACCTGTCATACACCACAGCGTTTTCAGGCGCAGGTTCGCTTTCATCATCCTGCTCAAGCTCGCGCTCTCGCAAAGCAGCAAATTCGTCCAGCGATGGCGGCGTATAGCGGGCTTGGATTTTCCCCTGATTTTCCTCGCAATCGAGATAGGGCTCGCCGCACTCTCCGCAGGTCATCACCTCCAGAACCGGCGCTTGGCAGTGGCGGCATGTATCGACCCGTTCACTTGTTATGGCTCCATAAGGCCAGTCGGTCGGCGCGGCTTGACATTGCGGATTGATACAGCTCCAAAGTCCCGGCACCGCGCGCAGAAAGCCATGGATTCGAAGCGGCAGGATGGGACCACGCTGGGCATCGCGATCGTCGGCAACGGCCTCGATAACATCTTCCAGCGGTTGCCCCACATCGGCAAGCAGGCTGGCAGCGCGTGCTAGCGGAACCGGACCACGCTCTGCTGCGCGGACAAAGGCTTGGATCGCCGGGCTTGAAGAAACCTTGTCTCGCACTGACAGATCATGCGCAGAAAGGGCCGAAGACGCCGCTGGCAAAGGAAGCAGTACTTCCTCGCGCTCGCCCAGCACGATGTGCACCTTGCGCTCTTCAACACCGGAGATATCGCGCAAAAACCGACGCAACTCGTCCGTCACGTCGATGCCTTCACCACCGATTGTCGCCGATGTAGCCACAAAGCGCACATTTTCAGCCTTGACCCCGAAGGTCAGCAACACCCGCCGCAACAGCAAAGCGATTTCTGCTGCCGATGACCCGATGTAACTATGGGCTTCATCCAG
>NZ_JBGTFM010000316.1:0-2598 GCF_041747255.1 Blastomonas sp.
TTCGACAAGCAGGCCGTTGTGCATGTCTTCGCTCCAAAGCGTTGTGCAACCCGCCAGAAGCGCTGCGGCCACGATAATCGCGTCATAGATCGACAGGTCATACCGCTCGGCCAATGCCCTGCCCACGTCGTGCGTCTGCACTGTCAGAGGTTCAACCCGGCACAGGGCCTGAATGCCGTCAAGGAATGCGCCTGTTTCGTCCCAGCTCATCTTTGCCTTGCGACGGCAGTTCACCATCGCCTCGTTCAGGACCTGTACGCTGATGACGGGTCCCTGCCCCATGATCCCTGCCGCACGATCTGCCTTTGGTCCATCGTCGAGCAGATACAGGACGACGTTGGTGTCCGCGAATTCAGCGCTCATGTGCCGTATCGCGGCTCAGGCGTCCGGACGAAGGAAGCCTTCCCCGGAACCGGTGCAGATCCGCGAGAATGTCTTCGGCGCGCGGATGCCTGCTGACCTTAAACGTGGTCCCGTCCTTGTAGAGATCGATCTGATCACCCTCTTTCAGACCAAGCTCGCGGACAAGATCCGCAGGCAGGCGCACGGCGAGAGAGTTACCCCATTTTGCAATCTGCATGATATCCGGCCCCTTTTATGATCTACACTAAGAAATGTATATCCGTCCGAGCTTTTGGGCAAGGTGGAGATTGAAGCGTCCGGACCTTCCGGAGAGCGACAGCCGCCCTGTGCCGGATCATGCCTTTCCCATCAGGGCCTTCAGTGTGGCCCCTATCCTCGGGCTTCTCTCGCTTGCCGGCCATCTCGTCGTCCTCCTGAAAACGGGATAATTCTATGGCTGGAGTCGATCCGACGCTTGTTCTTGCCTTTTAGCGGGCCTCGACCGGATGGTTCTGGGCCTCCACGGTGCGGCGTCGTGGGTGTAGGGCACGCTGTATAGATTGCTGCCTACCGCGACCATGCCTTCTTGGCGGAAGCGGCGCCTCAGGAAGAAGTCCTGCAGGATCTAACGGAACGGCCTCTCATGGATGGACTTTCTGTCGCCGCTAACTTTCCAGACTGACTGGCAAAGCAAGGCCGTGGCTTTTCAGCAGAGCGTGTCGCTGGGCGGCCCGCAGGTCGGAGGCTATCATTTCTGCGCACATCTGCTGCGCGGTGATTTCGGGCACCCAGCCCAGGTTCTTTTTGGCCTTGGACGGATCACCCAGCAGGGTTTCGACCTCTGCGGGGCGGAAATAGCGCGGGTCGATCTTCATCACCACATCGCCTACGGCCATATGCGGGGTCAAATCGCCCTCGACCTTGGTGATGGTCGCGATCTCGTCCACGCCGGTGCCGGTAAAGTCCAGCGTGACACCCAGCTCTGCCGCGGTCCAGGTGATGAATTCGCGCACACTATACTGCACGCCGGTGGCGATGACGTAATCCTCTGGCGTGTCCTGTTGCAGCATCAGCCACTGCATGCGGACATAATCCTTAGCATGGCCCCAGTCGCGCAGGGAATCGATATTACCCATATAAAGACACTGTTCCAGACCCATGGCGATATTGGCCAACCCGCGGGTGATCTTGCGGGTCACGAACGTCTCGCCGCGACGCGGGCTCTCATGGTTGAACAGGATGCCGTTGCAGGCATACATGCCGTAGGCTTCGCGATAGTTCACGGCGATCCAATAGGCATACATCTTGGCCACCGCATAGGGGCTGCGGGGGTGAAAAGGCGTGGTTTCGGTCTGTGGCGTTTCGCGCACCAGACCATAAAGTTCCGACGTAGACGCCTGATAGAACCGCGCCTTGTCCTCCATCTTGAGGAACCGCATCGCCTCCAGCAGGCGCAGGGTGCCGATGGCATCGACGTCGGCGGTGTATTCAGGCGCCTCGAAACTGACGGCGACGTGGGATTGCGCGCCAAGGTTATAGACCTCGTCAGGCTGCACTTCGGACATGATCCGCGTCAAATTGGAACTGTCGGTCAGATCGCCGTAATGCAGGCGAAAGCGCGAATTGTCCGTATGCAGGTCTTCATAAATGTGATCGACGCGCGCGGTATTGAACAGGGACGCCCGGCGTTTGATGCCATGCACCTCGTAGCCTTTTTCAAGCAGAAACTCCGCCAGATAGGACCCGTCCTGACCGGTCACACCGGTAATAAGCGCGCGCTTTGTCATGATAATACGATTTTCCCCGTCTCGGATTCTGGGGTTCTCTTTGTCGCAAACAGATGGTTCTGACAACAGCTATGGTCGCCGGATGACGAAAACGGCCGCGGGGTGTGGCTGCGCGGGTGTTGGCGCGCGCCTTGTTTGCGCAGGTGCTGCAAATGCTTTAGGCGACGCGGCAACAGTGTCGAAGGAAGGCCCGCATGAATCGCTATGTTTTCGGAATGCACCGGGGCGGGTCATCCATCATGGGGCGGCTGGCCGTCAGCGCCGCACAGATCAGCGGCACGCCAGTGGTCCACCTTGGCGAACAGGACAAGAACCTGCCCGAAGAGGGGCCGTGCGGGGCGGCTAAACGGATCGACACTCTGCGCGATGTCACAGGTCTTGTCATTGATGCGGTCTATGAACCGCAGCCAGATAACTGGCGCGCCCACGCGGGCCTGTTCGCGCCGATCCGCCGGGCAGAGCTGTTCCC
>NZ_JBGTFM010000317.1:0-6587 GCF_041747255.1 Blastomonas sp.
CTGATCGCCGCCGCATTCAATGACGCGCGCACCAAGGCAGACCGGGCGAGCGAAGAGGAAATGGGCAAGATGGCACAAGGCCTGCCGTTGCCCGCCGGATTCAAGCTGCCGTTCTGACGCTGTTAACGCACGCGTGACTAACATGCTTGTTTGATCGCACTGCCACGCCCATTTATCGTGCAGTTGCGCGCCGCCACTGCGGTGACTTGTGAAACAGGATTGCGAATACCTTGACCGAAATTCAAACCTATCCGCTGCTGCCTCTGCGCGACATTGTCGTGTTTCCGCAGATGATCGTGCCGTTGTTCGTCGGCCGCGACAAATCGGTCGCCGCGCTTGAGCGTGCCATGGAGCAGGACAAGGAAATTTTCCTTGTCGCCCAACTCGACCCGGCGCGTGATGACCCGGATCGTGATGATCTTTATGACATCGGTGTAGTGGCGACGGTGCTGCAGTTGCTGAAGCTGCCCGATGGCACCGTACGCGTGCTTGTCGAGGGCGGTCAGCGCGCGCAGCTGCGGCAGCTCGAAGCCGTCGGTGATCACGTCATTGCCGAGGTCGACATATTGGAAAGCCGCGCGGTGAGCGGTACCGAGGTCAACGCGCTGATGCGATCGGTGGTCGACCAGTTCGAAAATTACGCTAAGCTCAACAAGAAGATGCCATCGGAAACCGCCGTGCAGCTCGCCGAAATCGACGATGCGGCCAAACTTGCTGATGCTGTCGCCGCCAACATCGCGGTCAAGGTTGCCGACAAGCAGAGCTTGCTCACCGAGTCAGACCCGGTCAAGCGGCTGGAGATGGTGTTCGGCTTCATGGAAGGCGAGCTTGGCGTATTGCAGGTCGAAAAGAAGATCCGTGGCCGCGTTAAGCGTCAGATGGAAAAGACCCAGCGCGAATATTATCTTAACGAGCAGCTCAAGGCGATCCAGTCTGAGCTGGGTCAGGGCGAAGGCGATGACGGCACCGGCATTGCCGAGCTTGCCGCCAAGATCGAGAAGCTCAAAATGTCGCCCGAGGCCAAGGCCAAGGCAACATCAGAGCTGAAAAAGCTGCGCGGCATGGCGCCGATGTCGGCCGAGGCGACGGTTGTGCGCAATTATCTCGATGTGTTGCTGGGTCTGCCGTGGGGCAAGAAGTCCAAACTCAAGAAGGACATCGTCGCGGCGCAGGCCGTGCTCGATGATGACCATTTCGCGCTCGACAAGGTCAAGGAACGGATCATCGAATATCTTGCGGTGCAGACTCGCACCAACAAGTTGAAAGGCCCGATTCTGTGTCTGGTCGGACCTCCGGGGGTTGGCAAGACATCGCTGGGCCGCTCCATCGCCAAGGCGACCGGGCGCGAATTCGTGCGCCAGTCGCTGGGCGGCGTGCGTGATGAAGCGGAAATCCGCGGCCACCGTCGCACTTACATTGGCTCGTTGCCGGGCAAGATTGTCAATAACCTCAAGAAGGCAGGCACCAGCAACCCGCTGTTCTTGCTTGATGAGATCGACAAGCTCGGCCAGGATTTCCGGGGTGATCCCGCGTCCGCCCTGCTTGAGGTGCTCGATCCGGAACAGAACAGCAAATTCCAGGACCACTATCTTGAGATCGACATCGATCTGTCGGACATCATGTTCGTCACCACCGCCAACAGCCTGAACCTGCCGCAGCCCTTGCTCGACCGGATGGAGATCATCCGGCTTGAAGGCTATACCGAAGACGAAAAGGTCGAAATCGCCAAGCGCCACCTTATTGCCAAGCAGATCGAGGCGCACGGCCTGAAGGACAAGGAATTCGTGCTGGCCGATGATGGCCTGCGTGACCTGATCCGCTATTACACGCGCGAGGCCGGGGTGCGCACCCTGGAGCGGGAAATCGCACGGCTGGCGCGCAAGGTGCTGCGGCGCATTCTTGAGGGCAAGGCCGAGGCGATTACCATTACGCCGAACAATCTTTCTGACTTTGCCGGGGTGCGCAAATACCGTCACGGCATCGGCGAGGAGCAGAACGACATCGGCGCGGTCACCGGGCTTGCCTGGACCGAGGTTGGTGGCGAGCTGCTGACCATCGAGGCGGTGACCGTGCCCGGCAAGGGACTGGTCAAGACCACCGGCAAGCTTGGCGAGGTGATGCAGGAATCGGTGCAGGCTGCCTTCTCGTTCGTCAAGGCACGCGCCCCGGCTTATGGTATCAAGCCCAGCATCTTTGCGCGCAAGGATATCCACATCCACCTGCCCGAAGGTGCGGTTCCCAAGGATGGCCCGTCGGCAGGCATCGGCATGGTCACTTCGATCATATCGACGCTTACCGGTATTCCGGTGAGGCGCGAGGTGGCGATGACCGGCGAGGTCACGCTGCGCGGCCGGGTGCTGCCCATCGGTGGCTTGAAAGAAAAGCTGCTGGCGGCGCTGCGTGGCGGCATCACCACCGTGTTGATCCCGCAGGAGAACGAAAAGGACCTTGCTGAAATTCCTGACAATGTGAAGCAGGGGTTGCGGATCATTCCGGTGGCGCACGTTGATCAGGTGCTCAGCGTCGCGCTGGTCGATCCGCTGGTGCCGATCGTCTGGACCGAGGCGGATGAACTCGCCGCTCAGCCACCATTGTTGCAAGGCGATGCTGCGGGCAATCCGGTGACACATTGATGCAGTGCAGCAATGTTGCAAAGTGATGTCAGTCGCGTCTTTTTTGCATCACAATGCGATAAGATGCGCGGTTTTCCGTCCATTTTCCTTTGACAGCTACGGAAAACTCGTCCTAACTCGCGTTCCTCAAAGCCGTGATTCAGCAAGAACTTAACAATATCAGGGGGTTCCCGAACATGAACAAGAATGACCTTATTACCGCAGTTTCTGATCACAGCGGCCTCAGCAAAACCGATGCCGGCAAGGCGGTGGAAGCTGTTTTCGAATCGATCAGCGGCGCGCTTGCCAAGGGCAGCGAAGTTCGTCTGGTAGGCTTCGGCACGTTTTCGGTGAGCAAGCGCAAGGCCTCAACCGGCCGCAACCCGCGCACCGGCGAAAAGATGGAAATCAAGGCCTCCACCCAGCCCAAGTTCAAGGCTGGCAAGGGTCTGAAAGACGCCGTCAACTGATGCGCATCTGATCTGCCTGGGCTTGCCCGGCGGATCTGGTGGACTTTGAGCGGGCAGGGTCGCGGTTCTGGATTACCCTCCCGATACTTTATAGACTGAACGGAAGAGGCGGGCCTGTCTGGCTCGCCTTTTTTGTTGCGCTGATGAGAGAGGTTTGGGCGTCACCCGGCCTTGCGGATCGCCGCTGTTACTTGATTGGCGCGTTCGGTCGCTTCACGTTCAATCGCTTGCCAGTCAGCCACATAGGCCGCAGCGAATCCGTTAATCCCCTTGCGTTGATATTGCTCGACATGCGCCAGTTCGTGCGCCCAGATCCACACGTTCTCGGTCAGCCGTTCGCTCGAAAACACGATGTGCCGATTCAGCGCAACCGCGCCTTCATCCATATACTGGTCGGTCAGAAAACTGCCGAGGTCCATCTGTCCGCCCCCGGTCGTCCAGCGGATACTGGCGAGCAGACCATCGTCAAAATAGGGGGACAATATCTTGACCATCTCCGGCGGCAACGGCTGGGGCGAGCGACGCGCCGCCTGGCGTTCGGCATGGCGGATCGCTTGCGCCAGTACCGGGCCGCTGACCGCACCAGAGCGCTGCACCAGACGGCGTGACTCGCGCTGCGCCTGTGCCATCAGCCGCTCGGTTGAGGTTCGTCCCTGTTGACCCAGCACAGCGAGCGCACGTTCGAACCGGGGCGGCGGCCGCAGCTGCTCGTCACTGGGCCGGACATTGCATCCAGCCAGCAGCAAGAGCGCCGGAGCCATTGCCAGCCTGCCAAACCACACGTGCTTGATCCCTTTATTGCGCTGCAAAGCCGATCAACGCTTCGGGTGCCTTTTCGCTGCGCACGTTGACGGTCCAGGTCAGGGTGGCTTTTCCGCCCGCGCTGCTCGGCCCGTCTTCGGTGTTGTTGGTCAGAACATTGCCATCGGTGACAATTGTGAACGATCCCTCCGGCTTGGGCTGCGCGGCCTTGTTCGCGCCGCCTGGAACGCCAGCACCCGCCAGCGCGCCGAGACCGGCCATATCGCCACCGGCCCCGCCGCTGGAATAGGCTGGGGCGGTGACCTTGACGCTGCCATCCTTGCGCCGGGTCAGCGTGATAAACGGAAAGATCGCGCCGCCGCCATCGACCAGCGGAAAGGCAAAGCCGTGGCGCAGGTTGCCGCTGATCTCGTAATCGACGTCGAGAATACGGTTACCGCGATAGCTGACGCTCTTCCAGCCTTCCTGCTTCTTGAGCTGGTCAACGAGTTCGGCAATACTTTCCTCACTGCCGAATTTGCCCATGCTGTTCGCCGCAATGTCTTTGCTCGTGTCGTTGGCGGCGCGGCTGTCCTCGAACTCCTTGCGCTGATCCTCCAACTCCCGCGTGGTGCAGGGGCGTTCGTCATAGGTTTCATCATCATAGCAGGGGCTGGGCGAAAATTCAGCGGGCGGGCTGGTGGTATCGACCATCACGATCTCGCCTGCATAGCGGAAAGTGAAGCTGCCATCACGCATCACATCGAGTGACGAGGTGAACTTGCCGGGGGAAAGCAGGCACCCGGTGAGCAGCAAAGGCGCGGTCAGCGTGGCTACAAGACGCAATAGTTTCATGAATGAAAGTCCTCCCCGGTGCGACCCCGACAGGCTGATTGATGTAATTATGGCGTCTGACCTAGCGTGCGTCCAGCATGATCAACGCCTCGGGTGCGCGATCGCGCCGGGGCGTTATGACCCATGACATCACCCGCTGCGTGCCGTCGGTCACCGGGCCATCCTCGGTATTGTTGGTCAGTATCTCGCCATCGGTGCGAATGGTGAAGCGGCCATCGAGCTTGGGCAGGCTGGCAAACAGATTGGCCTCCTTGCCCGAACCTGTTGCGCCAACCGCCTGCAATATGGGCAGCAGCCCGCCCATATTACCGCCGATAAAGCCGCCCTGCGCCGCGCCCGTAAAGGCGGGGGCGTCGATCCGCACCGCACCATTGGCGCGCGCCGCAGCGACGACAAACGGGGTCAAACCCTGGGTGCGCTCGATCACCGGAAAGGTGTAATCCTGATCAATCCGGCCTGACACGGCATATTCAACGACGAACAGCCCGTCGCCTTTGTGCACGATCTCGCGCCAGCCTTTCTGCTTCTTGATGCGGGTGATGAATTCATCGACCGCCTCGGGCGCGGTTGGGTCGATGCCGCCCATCAGCGCCTTCAGCACCTCCATATTGCGCGCATCTTCGGCCTGTTTTGCGGTCCGGGCATCCTTCCATGCGGTCTTTTGATTTTCAATTTCGGCAGGGGTGCATTCGCGCTCCAGTGCCTCGGCAGCCCATTCGTCCTGCGCATAGGCCGTTTTCAGCAGCGCGCCGTCGATTGGGGCCGGGTCGCCATAACAAGGATCGGGGACGAATTCGGTCTCGCTATTGTCGTCGAGCGCCGCGCCCATTGCGACCAGCTGGCTGAGCCCGAGCATGAAAATGTCGCCCTTGTAACTAAAGGTGAAGCCACCGTCGCGCAGCACGGTCATGTCGGCGGTGAACTTGCCGGGCGAGAGCAAGCAAGCCGAAAGCAACAAGCTGGCCGCTGTCAGAGCAAGCAGCCGCAGCGGTCTGGCGCGCAACATCAGTCATTCCTCGCATTGATATGAGCTGCATATAAAGAAATCGCGGCAGCGTTTGAGACATTGAGGCTTTCGATCGCCGCACTGATCGGCAGACGGGCCAGAACGTCGCAATGGCCCGCAACATTGTAGCGCAGGCCTTCGCCTTCGGCACCGAACACCAGCGCCACCGGACCGCTGCCCAGCGCGTCGCCCAGCGTCTGCTCAGCATCGCCGTCCAATCCGATCCGCCAATATCCGGCCGCCGCCATCTCTTCAAGCGCGCGCGCCAGATTGACCACACGAATCCATGGCACAATCTCCAGCGCGCCTGATGCGGCCTTGGCGACTGTACCCGATTCCGGCGGTGCGTGCCGGTCCTGCGTGATCACGGCAGCCGCATCAAAGGCGGCGGCGGAACGGAAGATCGCGCCGACATTGTGCGGATCGGTCACCTGGTCGAGCACCACCAGTGGGCGCGCGGGATCGCCCGACATGACATCGGCAAGCAGCATGTCGTCAAGCGGCTCGACCTCGGCCACTACCCCCTGGTGCGGCGCATCGCGCGCGACCATCCGGCCAAGATCGGCGACCTCGGCAAATTCAACCGGCACGCCTGGCGGCAGATCGAATGCGCCCAGCGCCTCACGCGTACCGCGAATCCAGCGAATCTGCCGCTCGGGGTTGTTGATCGCGGCCGTCACCGCATGGGTGCCCCAGAAGCGCGGGAACTTGCCGTTGTCCAGGCCAGCATTGCGTTGCCGATTGCGTGCGCCGCGCTTTGCCATCTGATTTTATATCTTTCTTTTGGATGTTGCCACCGAGGGTGCAGATCGAGCGCTTTTCGCCCGGTCAGCATTGACAGGCAAGCGCGAATTGTCCAAGGGACCGCCTCTCGGCAAGATCGGCCCCCCAGCAGGGGCCAAA
>NZ_JBGTFM010000318.1:0-8761 GCF_041747255.1 Blastomonas sp.
CCACGCGGCGATCATCATGGATGGCAATGGCCGCTGGGCTGCCAAGCGCAAGCTGCCGCGTCTGGTCGGCCACAAACAGGGGGTGGAGGCCGTGCGCACCACCGTGCGCGCTGCGCGTGACTTGGGGCTGGAGGTGCTGACGCTATACGCCTTTTCGTCAGAAAACTGGAAGCGCCCCGAAGACGAGGTGTCAGACCTCATGAGTTTGCTGCGGCACTTCATCCGCACCGATGTTGATGAGTTTATCGCCAACAACGTCCAGCTGAAGGTCATCGGCAATTATCGCGCGCTGGCGCCTGATCTGGTCGTAATGATCGATGATGTCGTTGCCCGCACCGCGCATAATGAAGGCACCACCTTGGTGATCGCCCTAAATTACGGCGCGCAGGATGAACTGGTGCGCGCTGTCCGAAGCCTGGCGAGCGCCGCGCAATGCGGCGATGTCGATCCGCATTCGATCGAGATTGCGCATATCGACGGGTTGCTCGATACCGCCGACCTCCCACCACTTGACCTTTTAATCCGCACATCGGGGGAACAGCGGCTCAGCAATTTCCTGCTGTGGCAGGCGGCCTATGCCGAACTGTATTTCACTGACATTCTCTGGCCCGATTTTGATGGCGCCGCGCTGGCTGCGGCGCTTGAGGCTTATGCAGCGCGCGAAAGGCGCTTTGGTGGCCGCTGATCCCGCGACCCGCGCTGTGTTTGGCAATGATCTGGCGGTGCGCGCTGCATCCGGTCTCGTCTTGGTGGTGCTCGCGGCAGTGGCGCTATGGCTGGGCGGGACGGCTTTCTGGCTGCTGCTGATGGCGGGCGCGCTGGCGATGCAGTACGAATGGGCCGGGCTGGTCGGCCGCACCGAACGGCGCAGACTGTCGATGCTGGCGCTGATGGCCCCCTTGTCGATGCTGTCGCCTTTCGCCGACGGGCCGGGCTTTCTCGCGCTGGGCTTTATCATCGGCGGCGCGTTCTTCATCGCGGCGGTGGATCGCAGCGCGCGGCTGGCCATAGGCGTGTTTTATTGCGGCATCCCGGTGCTGGCGTTGTTGTATCTGCGCGAGCAGGAAAACGGGCTGCTGCTCGCCTTCTGGACAATGGCGACGGTGTGGGCGACCGACATTGGCGCGTATTTCGCCGGTCGCAGCATCGGCGGACCAAAAATTGCGCCCACGATCAGCCCGAGCAAGACCTGGGCAGGGCTGGCAGGCGGCATGATCGCATCGCTGCTGCTGGCGATGGGCCTGCATGCCAATGCCGACCTGCCCTTCATGCTGGTGATGGCGAGCGCGCCGCTGGCGGTGCTCGCGCAAATGGGTGACTTTCTGGAAAGCTGGATGAAGCGCCAGGCCGGGGTCAAGGATTCGGGCAATCTCATTCCCGGCCACGGCGGCGTGCTCGACCGGGTCGATGGTCTGGTGCCGGTCGCGCAAGTGGTCGCACTTGTGGTTGCGGTCAATGCCGTTTCGGCCTTAGGGTAACGCCGACATTATGATGACCACGACGCATACCGCATTGGCCCATGTCGCGCCTGCCAGCATCGCAGCGCCACGCAGCATCAGCATCTTCGGCGCCACTGGCTCGGTTGGCGCATCGACGCTTGATCTCGTCCGGCTCGATCCGGGGGCGTATCGCGTCGTCGCGCTGACCGCGCAGACCCAGGCCACCGAACTGGCGGCGCTGGCGCGTGAATTCTCAGCTGAGGTCGCAGTGATCGGCGACCCCGCGCAGCATCAGGCGCTGGCCGCTGCGCTTGCGGGCACAAAGACGCAGGTCTGGTCCGGCCCGCAGGGTTTGCTCGATGCCGCAGACCTTGATGCTGACTGGACGATGGCAGCCATCGTCGGATGCGCCGGTCTCGCGCCAATCATGCGCAGCTTGCTGCGCGGACGCTGCGTGGCGCTGGCCAACAAAGAGGCCTTGGTTTCCGCCGGCGCACTGATGATCGAAGCGGCGCACACCAGCGGCGCGACTTTGTTGCCCGTCGATTCTGAACACAATGCGATTTTCCAGTGCCTGGCCGGCGGCCGCATCGACGAGGTCGAGAGCATCACGCTCACCGCCAGCGGCGGCCCGTTTCGGCAGTGGACGCTGGACCAGATGCGCGTCGCTGGCCCTGAACAGGCGGTCGCGCATCCCAACTGGTCGATGGGCGCGAAAATCTCGGTCGACAGCGCGACGATGTTCAACAAGGGGCTGGAGCTGATCGAGGCGCATCACCTGTTCCCGGTTGGGCTGGAGAACATCCGCATCCTCGTCCACCCGCAGTCGGTGATTCATTCGATGGTCGAATATCGCGACCGCTCGACCCTCGCGCAACTTGGCGCGCCCGATATGCGCATTCCCATCGCGAGCGCGCTGGGGTGGCCACGACGGATCGTCACCAATTGCGCGCCGCTTGATCTTGCGACCATCGGCCAGCTCACCTTTGAACCGCTCGACGACGTGCGCTTTCCCGGCCCCGGCATCTGCCGCGCCGCGATTGCCGCCGGCGGCGGCGCGCCTGCGATCCTCAATGCAGCGAACGAAATCGCGGTTTCCGCGTTTCTCGGCAAGCGCATCGGGTTTCTTGATATTGCGGCAATTGTTTCGCAGGTTCTGGCACGCTATAGTCCTTCTGCGCCGCAATCGTTGCAGGATGTGCTTGGCATCGATGCCGAAGCACGGGCAGAGGCGCGCTGCATCATCGAAGCCAAGGATTGAACTTGACCGAAAACCCCGGGTTTCTGCTCACCGTCATTGCATTTTTGCTCGTGCTGGGGCCGCTCGTGTTCGTTCACGAAATGGGCCATTATCTGGTCGGCCGCTGGTTTGGCGTGAAGGCTGAGTCGTTCTCCATCGGCTTTGGCAAGGAGATTGCCGGCTGGACCGACAGGCGCGGTACTCGATGGAAGCTCGGCATTCTGCCGCTGGGCGGCTATGTCCAGTTTGCCGGCGACATGGACCCGGCCAGCCGCGCCGACCCCAACTGGATTGCCCTGCCAGAGGCGGAGCGCAACCAAACCTTCCAGTCCAAGACGCTTTGGCAACGCGCGCTGATCGTGTTCGCGGGTCCCGCGATCAATTTCCTGTTCGCCATCCTCATCCTCACTGGCTTTGCCTTCGCTTATGGCAAGGCGGTGACCCCGACGGTCATCGCAGGCTTCTCCCCTGCGTCCGCTGCTGCCGAGGCCGGGCTTGAGGTTGGCGACAAGATCGTCGCGGTTGATGGCCAGCCGGTCCAGTGGTTCGATGAGGTCGCACGTCAGGTCGCGCACCGCCCCGACGAATCGATTACCCTGCGCGCCGAGCGCGATGGTGCCTTGCGCGAATATAGCTTCAACATCGGCGTCGAGGTGCAGAGCGACCGGTTCGGCAATGAGTATCGGATCGGGCGGCTGGGCATCATGTCGGCGCAGCCGGTCATACGAGACGTGTCGCTGCTTGAGGCGCCACTTGTCGCCACACAGCGGACCGGCGACATCGTGCGGCTGATGGTGGCAACGCTCGCCCAGGTGATCACCGGCAGGCGATCGGTGCAGGAACTGGGGGGGCCATTGAAGATCGCGCAAATCTCCGGTGAACAGTTTGCGGCAGGGCTGGACGATTTCATCTTCTTCATCGCGCTGATCTCAATTAACTTGGGGTTCATCAACCTCCTGCCAATTCCCATGCTCGATGGCGGTCACCTGCTCTTCTATGCAATCGAGGCGGTCCGACGCAAACCGGCCAACCCGCGCGTGCAGGAATGGGCATTCCGGTCCGGGATGGCGCTTGTGCTGGCGCTGATGATCTTCGTGACGGTCAACGATCTGTCATCGTTCGGCCTGCTCGGCTGAAAGATTGGTTGATTGATTGATGCGGATGTTGCAGGGGCAACACACCGGGGCGGGTTATTGAATGGCGAAACAATGGTCCGTTCAATGTGTATTTTGGCTTAGGGTGGTTTTCCCGTGAAATCTGAACAAAAGATCGCCATTGGCGCGCGTGCGCTGGGCATATTGCTCGGTTCGACCATCCTTGCAGGCACCAGCCTGCCGGCGCTGGCCCAGACTGCCACCCCGCAAGGCCCTGCCTCACCGGCACCTGCGCCTGCTGCGGTAACGCCTGCGCCCGCGCCCACCGGACAGGTCATTCGCTCAATCACCGTCAACGGCTCGCAGCGGATCGAGAGCGACACCGTGCGGTCCTACATCCAGCTGCGTGTTGGCGATGTCTACAGCCAGGTAGCCGCCGACCAGGCGCTGCGTGATCTGTTCGAGACCGAACTGTTTGCCGACGTGTCGATCCGCAACAACGACGGCGCTGTCGTTATTGACGTTAAGGAAAATCCGGTGATCAACCGGGTGATCATCGAAGGCAACAAGCGGATCAAGGATGACAAGATCCTGCCTGAGATTCGCTTGTCACCGCGCCAGATTTTCACCCGCACCAAGGTGCGCGCCGATGTCGCCCGCATCATCGAACTTTACAAGCGTCAGGGCCGTTTCGCCGCCACCGTTGATCCCAAAATGGTTCAGCAGGACCAGAACCGCGTCGATGTCGTCTTCGAAATCAACGAAGGACCACGCTCCAAGGTTCGCCAGATCAACGTGCTGGGCAACGAGAAATTCTCTGACGGCCAGCTGCGCGGCGAGATGGCGACCAAGCAATCGCGCTTTTATCGCTTCTTCAGCTCGGGCGACACCTACGATCCGGACAAGCTGGCGTTCGACCAGCAGAAGCTGCGCCAGTTTTACCTGACGCAGGGCTACGCCGATTTCCGCGTGATTTCTGCCGTGGCGGAATTGACCCCGGACAAGCGCGACTTCATCATCACCTATGTGGTTGAAGAGGGCGAGCGCTACAAGTTCGGCGAAGTCGAAGTCGACAGCCAGATTCGCGACTTTTCCGAAGAAGGCCTGAAAGCCAGCCTGCCGATGAAAACGGGTGACTGGTATAACGCCAAGCAGGTCGAAGATACGGTCGAGTCGCTCAGCGAAACGGCCGGTCTGTTCGGCTATGCGTTTGCCGATGTGCGGCCCAAGTTCAACCGCGACCGCGAAACGCTCACCATGGACATCACGTTCGAGCTGGCCGAGGCTGCGCGCGTCTATGTCGAACGCATCGCGATCAATGGCAACACGCTGACGCAGGACAAGATCATCCGCCGCGAGTTCCGCCTCAACGAAGGCGATGCGTTCAACAGCTTCCTGGTCAAGCGCTCCGAAAACCGGATCAATTCGCTGGGCTATTTCCAGGAAAAATTCGCGATCGAGCAGCGCCAGGGCAGCGCCCCTGACCGCATCATCCTGGAAGCCAATATCGAGGAACGCGCCACCGGCGAACTGCAGCTGTCCGCCGGTTTCTCGTCGATCGAAAACTTCATCCTGCAGGCCTCGATCCGCCAGCGCAATTTCCGCGGAAAGGGCCAGACGATTGGTGCCAGCGTCAACTATTCGCGCTTTTCCCAAGGGATCAATCTCAGCTTTACTGAACCCTATGTTTTCGACAGGAACCTGTCGTTCGGCGCGGACATTTTCCGGCGTGATCTCAACAGCTTCAACTTCATCGGCAACAACCGCAACACGACGTTTGAACAGCTGACCACCGGAGCATCGCTGCGTCTCGGTGTGCCTTTGACCGAATATGTGTCGGCGCTGTTGCGCTATTCGCTCACCATCGATGACGTGACGCTTGATCGCGACCAGTTCTTTTCTGACATCAACGGCGATGGCATCCTTGAGTGCGATCCGCTGCGCGCGGGCTTTTTCCTGTGCGACAACCTGGGCCAGCGCACGACGTCGCTGGTCGGCTATTCGCTGATCTATGACAACCGCGACAACCGCATCCGACCGACACGTGGACAGGCGCTCACGCTGTCGCAGGATTTTGCCGGCCTCGGTGGATCGGTCAAATATCTACGCACGCGGATCAACGCATCGAAGCACTGGCGCATCGGGCGCAGCGGCTTCATCTTCACTGTCGCGGCAGAGGGCGGGCATATCATCCCGTTCGAAAACCGGGGCGATCCGGCGCAGGGCATTGATGACATCCGCCTGACCGACCGCTTCTTCCTGGGTCAGCCGCAGATGCGCGGTTTTGACATTCGCGGTGTCGGCCCACGCGTCATCCGCTTCGGCTTCGCGCCTGAGGTGATCGATGGCCGGGTGGTCAACACGCTGGTGACCGAGCGCCGCAACCAGATCGACGATGCGCTCGGCGGGCGCTCATACTATCAGGCACGCGCCGAACTCGATATTCCGCTGGGCAGCGGCGCGCGAGAACTGGGGCTGCGGCCCTCGGTGTTTGTCGATGTGGGCGCGGTATTCAACGTGGTACAGCCGCTGTTGCAAACGCCGCAGGATCGCGATGCCGCCGGGGCACTGCTGTTCCTGACCACCGATGCTGGTGGCAGCATCATCACCACCACCGACCCCACCAATGCGGCGGGCGTGCCAAACACGCCCAGCCTCACCTTCACCGAACGGTTCTTCGGCGACTCCCCCAAGCCCCGCGTATCTGTGGGCTTTGGCGTCAACTGGAACTCGCCGTTCGGGCCGTTCCGCATCGATATTGCCCGCGCTCTCCTTAAAGAAGAGGGCGATGATACTCGCCTGTTCACATTCAACGTAGGGACCCAGTTCTAATGAAACTTCTATTGAAATGCACCGCAGCCGCGCTGATGCTTGCCGGACCTCTGGCCGCTGGCGTGATGGCACCTGTCGCCGCGCAAACCGTCACTGGCATCGGCATCGCCGACCAGCGCCGCGCGGTTGTCGAATCTTCGGCATTCGTCAACTCAAACGCCCAGCGCCCCACGACCTACAAGGCGCAATATGACGCGGCGCAAGCGAAATCGACGCAGATCCGCCAGCAGCTTGAGCCTTTGGTCAACAAGTTCAACACCGATGTGCAGGCACCCAACGCCAATGCCAACCAGGCTGCGCTGCAGCAGCAGCTGGCGCAGATCCAGGGCCTGCGCGAACAGGGTTCGCAAGAGGTGCAGGAAATCCTGCAGCCGGTCGCGCTGTCTGAAGCTTATGTGCTTGAGCAGATCAGCGACAAGTTTGACCAGGCGGTGCGCGCCGCGATGGGCAAGCGCAAGGTCTCGGTTGTGTTCGAAGTCGGCTCAACGCTGGCACACAATGATGCCTATGACATGACCCGGGACATCACCGCTGAGCTGAACGCGCTGATCCCCAACGCTCAGCTGGTGCCGCCCCCGGGCTGGTTGCCGCGTCAACAGCGTGAACAGCAGGCCCGCGCCGCTGCCGCCAATGGTGCAGCACCCGTCGCGCCCGCAGCACCGGCAACCCAGCAGCCCGAAGGTCGCTAGAAGCTGACGATACCAAAGGGTTCGGACATGGCTGACAGTGAACCGGCATTTGACATCGTAAAGGTGCTGGCAGCCTTGCCGCATCGCTATCCGATGTTGCTGGTTGACCGCGTGGCGCGGCTGGACAAGGACCAGTCGATCCATGCGATCAAGGCGGTCAGCATGAACGAACCCTTTTTTCAGGGCCATTTCCCGGGCCGCCCGATCATGCCCGGCGTGCTGATTATCGAGGCGCTGGCGCAGGCTGCGGGGATTCTTGCCGTCGAATCGCTTGGCCTCGCGGGATCAGGCAAGCTGGTCTACTTCATGGCGATCGATGGCGCAAAGTTCCGCGCGCCCGTCGAGCCCGGTGTGCTGCTCGATCTGCATGCCGAGTTCGAGCAGAAGCGCGCGCGTGTGTGCAAGTTCAAGGCGCATGCCGATATGAACGGCAAGCTGGCGTGCGAGGTCAGCTTCACCGCGATGATCGCCGATCCGCCCGGCTGACCCTCACGCAAAACACTTGCGATCCGCGCGCTTCGCCGCTATGCGCCGCGCTTCCCATTCATCCTGCCGGCTGGTTGGAACCAGCCACAATAAGGACCAGACCCATGAAGACCGATATCCATCCCGATTACCACATGATCAATGTGAAGATGACCGACGGCACCGTCTACCAGACCCGTTCGACCTGGGGCAAGGAAGGTGACACGCTGACCCTTGAAATCGACCCGACCTCGCACCCGGCCTGGACCGGCGGCAACCAGCGGATGCTCGATGCAGGCGGCCAGGTTGCACGCTTTAATAAGCGCTTTGGTGGACTGTCACTCAAGAAGGGCTGACCTTCAGAACATTCGCACCGCAACCGTGGTGCACGACAACAAGGGCTGCGGACCAGAAGGTTCGCGGCCCTTTTTTGGTGTTGGGGTGCACCCGCCCCGCCGCTCCCTAACGCAAGCCCATCTTCTGCCCTGACGTGATCACGCAACCGTCCGGAGATAGGCTCCTACCGTCCCAGGACAACGGAAAGCAATCGAAGCAGAAGTTACGTGGCCGTTGCCGCACTCTGCTCTGCGATCGCTGCGCGCACCGCATCCAGTGCGGCAGAAGCCCTTAACCCATCCGGGCCGCCGCCCTGTGCCATATCGGGACGCCCGCCGCCGCCCTTGCCGCCCAGTGTCTCGACACCCGCACGCACCAGATCGACCGCGCTGAACCGGCCCGTCAAATCATCGGTCACCGCAGCTGCAAATGCGGCGCGACCGTCATTGATCGCGACCATCGCCGCAATACCCGACCCCAGGCTGGTCTTGGCCTGATCCAGCAGCCCGCGCAGCTCCTTGGGGTCAAGCCCCTCGATCAGCTGTGCGATGAATTTTACACCACCAATTTCTTCAACCTGCGGTCCGGCCTTGCCCGAGCCGCCGCCCAGCGCGAGCGCCTTGCGCGCCTCGGCAAGCTCGCGCTCCAGCGTGCGGCGTTCGTCGA
>NZ_JBGTFM010000319.1:0-1872 GCF_041747255.1 Blastomonas sp.
ATCAGGCCCCGCCAACGTCCTTGACGGTGCTGGCAAATGCCTCAAAATCGCGCGCCTCGCTGAAATCGCGGTAGACGCTGGCGAAGCGGATATAGGCGACGCTGTCGAGCGTGCGCAGGCCGTCCATCACCATCGATCCGATGTCTTTGGACGACACCTCGTTCTCGCCCGATGTTTCGATCTGGCGCTGGATGCCTGAGACGAGCTGGTCGAGCCGCTCCTGATCCACCCCGCGCTTGCGGCAGGCGAGCGCGACGGATTTCTCGATCTTCTGGCGGTTGAACGGCTCGCGGCGGTTTTCGTTCTTCACTACCATGATGTCGCGCAGCTGGATGCGCTCAAACGTGGTGAAGCGCGCGCCGCAGCCCTCGCACTGGCGACGACGACGGATCGCCGCCCCGTCTTCGGTGGGGCGGCTGTCCTTGACCTGGCTGTTTTCGTGGGCGCAAAACGGGCAACGCATCGCTTAACCGCTGGTGATCAAGGACGCAGCCGCCGGTAGAGCATAAAGCCCGCGCCTGCGATCAGGCCGATGGGTAGGCTGACCACAGGCAGGATCACTCCCGCCACTGCGCCAATCGCCGCGCCGGTCAACACCGGCTTGGTCGAAGGGTGCGCCAGGCCCTGCTTGGCCATGCCGACGATTTCCTCGCGGGCATCGCCGATCAGGTCACCTTTATTGTTGGGATCATCTGGATTCTGCATGGTTCAAAGCTCCGGGTAAATGGGGAAACGGTCGCACAAGGCTTCGACTCGGATGCGCACGGCGGCCTCGACTTCGGGATCGCCATGCTCGCCTTTCTGGCGCAATCCGTCCAGAACATCGGCGATCATGTCGCCGATTTCGCGGAATTCAGCAACGCCGAAGCCGCGCGTGGTGCCCGCCGGGCTGCCGACGCGGATACCGCTGGTCTTGGTCGGCGGCAGCGGATCGAACGGGATGCCGTTCTTGTTGCAGGTGATGCCGGCGCGCTCCAGCGCTTCGTCGGCATCCTTGCCGGTGACGCCAAGCGGGCGCAGATCGACAAGGGCTACGTGCGTGTCGGTGCCGCCCGCGACCAGATCTGCGCCGCGCTCCTTCAAGCGGCTGGCGAGCGCCTTGGCATTGTCGATCACCGCGCGCGAATAGCTCTTGAACTCCGGCGTCAGCGCCTCGCCGAACGCCACCGCCTTGGCGGCGATAACATGCATCAACGGCCCACCCTGAAGCCCCGGGAACACGGCGGAGTTGATCTTCTTGGCCAGCGCCTCGTCGTTGGTCAGGATCATGCCGCCACGCGGGCCCCGCAGCGTCTTGTGCGTGGTGGTGGTGGCGACATGCGCGTGCGGGAAGGGCGAGGGGTGCACGCCCGCTGCGACCAGACCCGCAAAATGCGCCATATCGACCTGAAAATACGCGCCTACCTCATCGGCGATTGCACGGAACTTGGCAAAATCGATATGGCGGGGATAGGCTGAGCCGCCGGCAAAGATCAGCTTGGGCTTGTGTTCAAGCGCCAGACGGCGGACCTCGTCATAATCGATCAGGTGGGTGTCGGGCGTCACGCCATACTGGATGGCGTTGAACCACTTGCCCGAGAGTGCGGGGCGTGCACCGTGCGTCAGATGGCCCCCGGCGTCGAGCGACATGCCAAGGATGGTGTCGCCCGGCTTGATCAGCGCCAGCAGCACCGCGCCATTGGCCTGCGCGCCCGAATGCGGCTGGACATTGGCATAGGCACAATCGAACAGCTTGCAGGCGCGCTCGATGGCGAGTTTCTCGACGTCATCTGATGGCTCGCAGCCCTGATAATAGCGCTTGCCCGGATAGCCTTCGGCATATTTGTTGGTGAATACCGACCCTTGGGCCTCTAGCACCGCCTTTGACACGAT
>NZ_JBGTFM010000320.1:0-13876 GCF_041747255.1 Blastomonas sp.
CACCGCCAGCACCATCGCCAGCCGCCCGCTATCCCAGCCGACAACCGCGCGGCGCGGCGTCGCCCCGCTCGCCAGCCGCACGGTGAGCGCCTGAATCTCTACCAGCACCGGGCGCGTGCCCTCCAGCGCGGGGAACACGGCGGTACCCGGCGTGTGTGCGTCATGATCGCTCAGGAACAGGCTCGACGGATTGCCGACCTCGGTCAGCCCGCTTTCCTCCATCGCAAACACACCGATTTCCTCGGTCGCGCCAAAGCGGTTCTTGATCGCGCGCAGGATGCGATACTGGTGGCTGCGTTCGCCCTCGAAGCTCATCACCGTATCGACCATATGCTCGAGAACGCGGGGTCCGGCGATGCTGCCGTCCTTGGTGACATGGCCAACTAGCATCAGCGCGCAGCCGCTGCTCTTGGCATAGCGGATCAGCTCCTGCGCGCTTGCGCGGACCTGGCTGACCGTGCCAGGCGCGCCCTCGATCAGGTCGCTGTGCATCGTCTGGATCGAATCGATGACCAGCAGCACCGGCGGAGCCATCGCGCGCATGGTGGTGAGAATATCGCGCACCGATGTCGCGGCGGCGAGTTCCATCGGCGCATCCGCCAGCCCCAGCCGCAGCGCGCGCAGGCGTACCTGATCGGCGGCCTCCTCACCGCTGATATAGACGACGCTGTGCCCCACCCGCGCCATATTGGCCGACGCCTGCAGCAGCAGCGTCGACTTGCCAATCCCCGGATCACCGCCCATCAGCGTTGCCGATCCTGCCACCAGACCGCCGCCCAGCGCCCGGTCAAATTCCGCGATGCCGGTGGCGATGCGCGGCGGCAATGCGACCGCGCTGTCGAGCCGCGACAGCAAGATGGTCTGACCACCGGTCTGCAGGTCATGCCGCGCTGAAAACGTGGTTGGCGCCCCCTGCTCAACCAATGTGTTCCATTCGCCGCAATCGGCACACTGGCCCTGCCAGCGGTTCGACACGCTGCCACATGCCTGACAGACAAAGCTCTTGCGTGGTTTGGCCATGGCCAAGGCATAGCTTGAACAAAACTGGAACGCAATTGCCGCTTTGCGCTTGCCAATAGCGGTAACATCGATAGATTCTGGCCGAATAGCTTTTCAAGTGTCCGCCGGGAAAAAGGTCTGCGTCAGCGTCATGCGGCAGAAGGAACTTCGCATCGCACTGGTCTGTTACGGCGGCATAAGCCTGGCGGTCTATATGCACGGCATCACAAAGGAAATCTGGCGCGGCACCAGGGCCAGCCGCAATTTTCATGCCGGTGACCCGCCCGCGAGCGGCAGCCAGGGCGTGTATCGTGACCTGATCGAACAGATCGCAGCCCGGGCGCAGGTCAAGCTGCGGCTGCTGCCCGATATCATCGCCGGGGCGAGCGCGGGCGGCATCAACGGCGTGTTTCTGGCGCAGGCGCTGGCGAGCGGGCAATCGCTGGAACCGCTGACCCGGCTGTGGCTGGAATGCGCCGATATCGATCAGCTGCTCGATCCCGATGCCCGGCCGTGGTCGCGCTTCACCAAATTCTGGGCGCAGCCTCTGGTCTGGCTGTTGCTGCGAAAGCCAGGCGGCACGCTTGACCGCACCGTGGCCCCCGACGCCCGCGCCGAGGTGCGCACCAAGCTGTCGCGGCTGGTGCGCGCGCGCTGGTTTGCGCCGCCGTTCAGTGGCACCGGCTTCTCACGGTTGTTGTATGAGGCGACCGAGGCGATGGCGGCAAGCCCGGCGGGGCCAAAGCTGATCCCGATTGGCCAGCCGCTCGACCTGTTCGTCACCGTCACCGATTTCAAGGGCCATCTGGAACGGTTGCGACTGAACAGCCCGGCAGAAGTGGTCGAAACCGAGCATCGCCTGTCGATCGGGTTTCGCTATCTGCGCGGCCGCGACGATGCGCTCGCGGACCCCGCCGAACTGGTGTTCGCCGCGCGCGCCACAGCCAGCTTTCCCGGCGCCTTTCCGCCCTTCAATGTCGGTGAACTCGACCGGATGTTAAGCGCCAAAGCCAAGCTGTGGCCGGGGCGCGAAACCTTCCTGCAGCGCATCTTCCCGCAACAGTATCGCGATGACGAGGCCGAAAGCATCATCCTGATCGATGGATCGGTGCTGGCCAATGCGCCATTTGCACAGGCCATCGATGCGCTTAAAAATCGGCCCGCGCACCGCGAGGTCGACCGGCGGTTCGTTTATGTCGACCCCAAGCCCGATCTTGGCGACAACATGGACAGCGCCAGCCAGCGCGATGCCAAGGGTAAAAGGTTGCCGGGCTTTTTCTCCACCATCTTCGGCGCGATATCAGACATTCCGCGCGAGCAGCCGATCCGCGACAATCTCGACAGCATCGAAGCGCGCACCAACCGCGTGCGGCAGATGCGTGACATCACCGATTCCTTGCGCAGCGAGGTTGAGGCGACGGTCAGCAAACTGTTCGGCTACACGCTGTTTCTCGATCATCCGACCACCCGGCGGCTCACCGCGTGGCGCAACAAGGCGCAGGACCGTGCCGCAAACATGGCGAGCTTTACTTATGGTGCGTACGGGCAGCTCAAGCTCTCGACGATTGTCGAGGACATGATCTTCACCTTCAAGCGCGCTTTCACGGGTCCAAAGGCCCTCTATGCCGAGCGGCTGCGCGATTCGATCCTCGCACATTTGCGCGAACAGGGGCTTGGCCAACTGTCAGAGCGGGGCGGCGGCGCGACCCCGGCCGCCATCGATTTTTTCCGCTCGCAGGATCTCGGCTTCCGGGTACGCCGCTTGCGCTTTCTGGCGCGGCGGCTGGGCGAGGACATCGCCAGTTCCGGACGCACCCCGCCTGAGGCGGTGGTCGCGATGCAGGACACGCTCTACGCATGCCTCGCGCAGTATCTCGACCGTGAAACCACCGATCTGCTGGGCAAGGGCTTTGCCGACATTGCCGAGCGCGCGATTGACCATCCCGGCGAGGCGCTCACCGAACTGGCGCGGCGTCGCGATCTGCGCTCTGCCGATGCAATTGTCGATGAGCAGCTTGCCCAGGCGCTGGCGATGCTGCCCAAGGACAGCCGCCGCTCTATGCTGCTCGCCTATCTGGGCTTTCCGTTTTACGATATCGCCACACTGCCGCTGCTGCAGGGCGATGGTTTGAGCGAATATGACCCGATCAAGGTCGACCGCATTTCACCCGACGACGCGCAGTCTATCCGCACCGGCGGCGCAGAGGCGACGCTGAAGGGCATCGAATTCAACAGCTTTGGCGCATTTTTCAGCCGCGCCTATCGCGAGAACGACTATCTGTGGGGCCGCCTGCACGGGGCGGAACGGCTGATCGACATTATTGCGTCGACGCTTGGGCCAATGGACGCGCTGCCCGCAGCCGACATTGCCGATTTCAAGCGCCGCGCTTTCCTGGCGATCTGCGACGAGGAAGAGACGGCGCTGGTCACCGACCCCGCGCTGGTGCCCACCGTGCGGCAAGAGATTGAAACAGCGTTCACCCAGCCCGGCTGATCGTCAGACTACTTGGCAGCGGTTGCCTGCAATTCCTTGAGAAAGCCTCTGATTCGTTTGGCATTGACGCCAAGGTCGCTCTTGCCGACGCGGGAGACCGACCGAACGTCGATCTGCGTGGTCAGCCCGCCCGGACCCGGCTCGGCGCGGATCACGACATCATCGTAGAAGCGGAACAGCGACACGGTATCGACCGCCTCAAGCCGCCCTTCATCCGCGCTGACATGCGCGATGTCCCAGCCGCGCGCCTTGGCAACCGTTTCTGCGAGCGCAATCGCCTCGGGCACCGGAATGTTGAGCGTCAGTGTCTTCAGATCACCATAGGCGCGCTTGTGCAGGACCTTCCAGCGTTCCATCGCATCCATCCCGGCATAGGCCGGATCACCCCGCCCCGGAATGTCGGCAAAGTCATCGGGACGCAGCTTCAGCACCTGAAATTCAGGCGGATTGTCGAGATTTGTGGTGATGTCGTGGATTTGCGGCACACTCGATCCGATGACCACCCAATAAGCGATAAAGGCGATATAGCCGAGCGAGCAGACCAAGCCGATCAATGTCAAATTACGGATCGTCTTGCCGCGCTTGCGATACAGAACAAGCACCGCGAGCGAGAACAGCAGGCCCAGAATGGCGAAAGCCAGAGCAGCGGTGACAAAGCTGAGCCCGTCGAGCTTACCCCACCAGTCCTGCCCGGCCCCTATCGCACCGATCAGTGCCATCAGCACCGCGCCAGCACCGAGCAGCAGGCATAGCCGCGCCAGCCAGATCGAACCATGCGGTTTTTCAGCCAATGCCATCAACTTACCCCCCGTTGCATTGCAGCAATCCATATAAACCCCGCTCGACAATGGCAAACATAAGCTGCACACAAATGACAAGCGATCAGAGACGAGGACATTTCATGCCATGCGGCTGAGCGAGACCGAACGCCGCAATGCGCGCCGGTTCATCATGGCGACGGTGTTCATTTATGCATTGGGCTTTGGCATTGTCATCCCGGTGCTGCCCGCGCTGATCATGCAGCTTGAAGGGATCGATCTGCCTGCTGCAACGCTGATCGGCGGTTATCTTGCGGCGAGCTATGCGCTATTCCAGTTTGCCTTTGGCCCGGCGATCGGCGGGCTGGGTGACCGCTTTGGCCGCCGTCCGGTGCTGCTCTTGTCGTTGTTCGGTTTCGCCGCCGATTATGCGCTGATGGGGCTTGCCCCCAATGTGGCGTGGCTGTTTGCCGGGCGGATGCTCGCCGGAGCGCTGGGCGCGGTGTTTGGCCCGGCCAATGCCGCAATGGCCGACATGAGCAGCAGCAAGGAACGCGCGCGGAATTTCGGGCTGGTCGGCGCGGCCTTTGGGCTTGGCTTCATCATCGGCCCGGCGGTCGGCGGCCTTGTCGCCGAATACAGCCTGCGCCTGCCGTTCTTCATCGCAGCAGGCCTCGCGCTTGCCAACGGCATCTACGGCCTGTTCGTGTTTCGCGAAACGATGGATATGGCGCGCGCAAGACCGTTCCAAATCGCCCGCGCAAATCCGCTGGGCGCGCTGATCGGCCTCAGGCATCAGCCGGCATTGCTGATGATCGCGCTCGCTTATCTGCTGTGGATGACCAGCTCGGGCATCTACACCGCGACCTGGACCTATTACGCCATCGCCCAGTTTGACTGGGACAGCCGTATGATTGGTTATTCGCTCGGCATCGTCGGGGCGTCGCTGGTGGTGTTCCAGTCACAGGTGATCGGCCCGGCGGTGGCGCGCTTTGGCGAACGCAAGGTAGCGCTGATCGGGCTTGTCGGCGGCATTGTCGGCTTTGCGATGTTCACCGCACCGCTTTCGACCATTGCCGCGCTGCTGGTCTGCGCCATGGTCGGCGTGCAGGGCATGGTGATGCCCTCATTGAACGCCATGATGTCGCGCCGGGTTGAGGGTGACGCGCAGGGCGAGTTGCAGGGGCTGGTCGGCAGCCTGACGGCACTGGCCGCGCTCGCCGCGCCGTTGCTTTACAACAACCTGCTCGCCACCTTCATCGCTGCCGACCGGCCGACGCCCTTTCCCGGCGCGCCGTTCATCCTCGCGCTGCTGATCGCGCTGGTCACGGTCGTCATCATCTGGCGACTGCCGCGCACATCGGCAGCTACCCCCGATACCGCGTGATCGCGCTCGACTTGGAAAGCCCCTGACCCTATTGGCCGGTTAAATCCTCACGTTTCAGCAGGCCATGCTTCCCCGCCTATGTCAGAATTTCAGATCATTCCGCTCGACCAGGTCGACAGCGCCTGGGTTGAGGAACTGCTCGACCGCGTGTTCGGCGCAGACCGCACCTCGCGCCCCATTTACAAGGTGCGCGAAGGCATGGAGGCGCTGCCCGCGCTCAGCTTTGCCGCGCTCGATGGCGAGGGTTGGCTGGTCGGCAGCATCCAGTGCTGGCCGGTGGCGCTGCACGATCCCGATGGCATGGCCTGGCCGATGATCCTCGTCGGCCCGGTGGGCGTCGCGCCCGATCATCAGGACCAGGGCATCGGCCGCGCGCTGATGGCGGCGGTGTTCGGCGCACTGGGGGTGGGTGAGAAGATCCCGCTCGTGCTGCTGGGTGACCCGGATTATTATGGCGTCCGCTTTGGCTTCTCGACCGAAAAGACCGGCAGCTGGTCACTCCCCGGCCCCTATGAACAGCACCGGCTGATGGCGCTGCAGCGGCCCGACAGCGTCATGCCGCCACGCGGGGTGCTCGGGCCATGGCGCGCGCAGCAGCGTTGACAAGCCAGGCACGAGGCTTTGCATCTGGCGGCCCGCGTGCTTATCTGCTGACCCATGCCCTATGATCCCCCCCCCGAACTGCAGGCGCTGTCGCTCACCGATATCGCCGCGCTGGTTGCAGCCCGCAAGCTGCCCCCGGTGGAAAGCTGGTCGCCCACAGCGAGCAGCGACAGCCATATGCGCATCGCCGCCGACGGGCGCTGGTATCACAAGGGCGGTCTGATCAGCCGCCCGGCGATGGTGCGGCTGTTTGCCAGCATCCTGCGGCGCGAGGACGATGGCCGTCACGCGCTTGTCACTCCATATGAGAAGCAGTGGATCGAGGTCGAGGATGCGCCGCTGCTGGCGGTGGAGTTGAAATCCGACGGGTCCTGCGAGCAACGGCGGCTCGCGTTTCGCCTGAACACCGATGAGCTGGTCATCGCCAGCGCCGCGCATCCGCTGATCATGCGCGGCGATACTGAAGCGCCGCGCCCTTACCTTGGGCTGACTCGTGGGCTTGAGGCGCGGATCGAGCGGGCGGTCTATTACGATCTGATCGAACTGGCGCTGGCGGACAGCGGAATATCGGACGACGACGGCCCACTGTCGATCTGGAGCGAAGGCACATGCTTCCGGCTCGATGGTGTCGCGCAGCCATGAGCCTGTTTGATCGCCTGCAGCGTGCATTGTCGCTGAGCGAGGGGCGCGGTGCATCGATATTCGATGAGCGCCATATCGCCCCGGACAATGGCATGCATATTCCGGCAGCGGTTCTGATCGCGGTGACCGACCGGCCAAAGCCCGGCGTCATCCTCACCCAGCGCCCCGACTATCTGCGCAGCCACCCTGGCCAGGTCGCCTTTCCGGGCGGCAAGATCGACCCTGATGATCGCGATGCGATTGCTGCGGCACTGCGCGAGGCGGACGAGGAACTGGGGCTTGCCGCGCACAACGTGCAAATCGTCGGCGTAGCGGATGAATATCGCAGCGGCAGCGGCTTTGCGATCACCCCGGTGCTCGGCGTCATCCCGCCCGATCTCGACTACAGCCCCAATCCCGGCGAAGTCGCCGAATGGTTTGAGGTGCCCTTCGACTTCATCCTCGACCCGGCCAATCATATCGAGCAATCCGTGGTCTGGAAGGGGGAGCAGCGGCGCTATATCGAGATCATGTGGGGCCAGCGCCGCATCTGGGGGGTGACCGCAGGGATCATTGCCAACCTCTCGCGGCGGCTGGAGCGCATTTCAGCGTGAGTGCGCCCGCGACCAAAGCCGCCATGATCGATGCACCATGGACGCAGCGCGATGACCTTCACGCCATGCTGGCCGCGATTGATCCGCAGGGCGACGCCTGCCGCTATGTTGGCGGTGCAGTGCGCGACAGCCTGCTCGGCATCGCGGCGAGCGATATCGACATCGCGACGCGGCTGTTGCCCGAAAACACCATGCGCCTGCTCGACGCGGCGGGGATCAAGGCGGTGCCCACCGGCATCGCGCATGGCACGGTAACAGCGGTGCTGCCATTAGGCTCAGTCGAGATCACCACCCTGCGCCGCGACATCGCCACCGATGGCCGCCATGCCGAGGTCGCCTTCACCGACGACTGGCGCGAGGATGCTGCGCGGCGCGACTTTACCATCAACGCGCTGTTCGCCGATCCGCGGACACTTGCGATCACCGATTATTTCGGCGGTCTTGGTGATCTGGCGGCGCGACGGGTGCGCTTCATCGGCGATGCGAGCGAACGCATCCTTGAGGACCACTTGCGCATCCTGCGGTACTTCCGCTTTTTCGCACGCTTCAGCGGCACTGCTGATGCTGTCGCGCTCAAGGCCTGCACCACCCATGCTGCGCGGCTGAAGGCATTGTCGCGCGAGCGCATCGCGCGTGAACTGCTGCTAATGCTGGGCAGCGCAGACCCTGCCGGCGCAGCGCAGTTGATGCTGGAGGCCGGCATCTGGAGCGTGATTCTGCCCGAAATGGCGGATAACGCGCTGGCCATGCTTGACCGTTTGCTGGTCCGCGAAACACAGGTTGACGCGAAGCCCGACAGCCTGCTGCGGCTCGCCGCGCTGCTGCCCGGCGACGCTGCGGGCGCAGAACATATGGCCTCGCGGCTGCGGCTGTCAAAGGCGCAGCGGATCACGCTCGCCGCCTATGTGCGCTGCTGGCCGGACAATCCTGATGCAAGGCGGGTGGCCGCCAGCGACCAGAACCCGCAGTTGACGCCCGGCTGGCTGCTGCTGCGCGCGCCCGATGCCGTTTTCAGCGCTGAATGGCCGCGTCTGCAGGGTTGGACCGTGCCCGTCTTCCCGCTGGCCGGGCGAGACATTCTGGCGATGGGTGTCTCTGCCGGGCCAGCGGTCGCGCGCGTGCTGGCGCAAACCCGCGCAACATGGGTGGCGGAAGGATTTCCTGATGAGGCGCGCGTGCTGGCGATTGCCACCAGCCTCGCGGTGAAAGGCTGATCAGCCGGTTCTGCCGATCATATAGGCATAGGCCATGTCCTCGGGCAGCGGCTTTGAGAAATAATAGCCCTGTCCATAAGAACAGCCCAGCGCCGCAAGCGCGTTGTAAAGCTGCTTGCTTTCGATGCCCTCTGCGGTCGTTTCGATGCCCAGCGCGCTGGCCAGCGACAGCACCGCGCGGACAATTGCCGCCTGGTCGCGCTCTTCGAGCATCCGCGAGATGAAACTGCGATCGATCTTCAGCACATCGATCGGCAGCTGCTGCAGATAAGCGAGGTTTGAATAGCCGGTGCCGAAATCATCCATCGCCAGCGCAATGTTCATGTCGCGCAGCGCATGCATGACCTGTGCAGCGCGCTCGGGGTCACTGACCACAACCGATTCGGTCAACTCAAGGCATATCTTTCGCGGATCAGTGCCATTGGCCTGCAATATGTCGGCAACCGCCTTGGGAATGTCATCGCGGGCGAACTGCACCGCTGAGACGTTGACGCTGAACTTGATCGGCAACGTCTCTCCGGCACGATTTTCCCAGTCGCGCATGACCTTGCAGGCCCTGTCGATCGCCCAGCGACCCAGCGGCACGATCAGCCCGCAATCCTCGGCCACCGGAATGAATTCAACAGGGGGGATCGACCCGTAGGCCGGGTCTTCCCAACGGGCGAGCGCTTCATAGCCAATCACAAAGCCGTTGTTCATGTCGATCAAGGGCTGGAAATGCAGTTGCAGCTGATCGCGCTCAATTGCCTTGCGCAGTTCGGTTTCCAGCGTGAACCGGCGGCGCGCCTTGTCCAGCGCATCGGGCGTGTAAATTTCAGTATGCCGCGTGATCTTGGCGCGTTTTAACGCAAGTTGCGATTGCCGGATATAGGTCGCGCAATCATTGCCCGCAGGCTTGCCGATTGCGACCCCAATCGCCCCGTCGATTTGGATCTCAAGGTCGGAAAGCCGGTATGGAAGATCGAAGATGGCGCGGATGCGCTCAACGATCTTGTGGACCTCTTTTTCGCCCTTCCGCAGCGGCACGAACACCGCAAATTCATTGCCGCCGATCCGGCCGACAATATCGTTCTTGCGCATCCGTCCCATCATGCGGCGCGCAACGGTGATGATCAGCTCATCCCCAACGACGGAACCGGCACACTCGTTGATCTGGCTGAAACGCGTCATGTCGAGCGTGATGATGGCAAAGGATACAATCTTGGTCGGCCCGTTTACACGCGACAGATCGCGCAGCCGATTGTCCACCTCGTCCTCAAAGCCTGCACGATTGGGCATGCCAGTCAGGCTATCGCGCATGGTTTCGCGCCGGAAACACTCGTGGCTTTCAATTTCGCTGGTGCGGTCCTGAAAGCTCACCATAAAATGCGGCCATATCAGGCTGGGCAGTTCAATTCTTGCGGCGGTTACATCATAGCAGCGCGCCATCAATGGGTCGTCGGTCGTCCAACGTCGGGTGGTGCGCCCGCTGTCGCTTCGACCAGCTGCGGCGACAAGCTCATCCAATATCGCCGGGTCAACCCGCGCATGCTCCTGCGTGCCGAAATGCTGGTCTGAAAATGCGGCGTTGCTGATCACAACTTCCGGGCTGCCATCGGCCAATGTGACGATGGCAGCCGGCATCGGCAACGTGTCGATCAACGCGCGCAGCGCGTCGCCTCCAGCCCCCGGTGGCAGAATCTGCGGTTTGGGGCAAAGATCAGTCGTTTGATTAAGCGTTGCAGATTTTCTCGCCATGGTGGCTGGACGCTAGCGCTAAAATAGTAAAATTAACTTAAGGACGTGGGGTTTCGTTAGCCATCAAAACGATTGGCGCGTGGAAAGCCGTTGGGGGGCAAACGACCCGCCGCGCCACGCGCCGCCCGCCACAGGCCCATGTCCTTTTCGGTGCGCATCCGGCCGCTGTCGCCGCCCATCGTCCAGCTGAGTCCGTCTTCCATGCGGAAGGTCGTGGCGTCGGACAGCATGCCATCGCGGTAGCGTTGCAGCTGCACCCCCTGCCCGCGCGCCATGACCGGCAGTTCGCTCAATGGAAACACCACCAGCTTGCGGTTCTCGCCGATCACCGCGACATGATCGGCCCCGGCGGCGACGGCACGCACCACCAGCAGTCGCACGCCCGGCTTCAGATTGACCACCTGTCGGCCTTTGCGGGTTTCAGCAATCAGTTCGGCCATATCAGCCAGAAACCCGCGCCCGTTGGAGGCGGCGAGCAACAGCTTTGCCTTAGGATCATAGGCGATGACATGGATGATCTGCGCATCACCCTCGACATCAATCATGGTGCGCACCGGCTCGCCAAAGCCGCGCGCGCCGGGCAGTTTTTCAGCGCCGAGCGTGTAAAAGCGGCCATTATCGACCGCGATCAGCAGCTTGTCGGTCGAATAGGCATGGAATGCGAAGGCCGGGCCATCGCCCTCCTTGAACTTGGTGATCTCGCTCAGCGCCAGATCGGCATGGCCCTTCATCGCCTTGATCCAGCCGCGCCGCGACAGGATCACGGTCACCGGCTCGCGTTCGATCATCGCCTCCAGCGGAATCTCGCGCGCCGGTGCGGCCTCCTCGATGCTGGTGCGTCTGCGCGCGATGGCGGTGTCTTCGCCGTAAAGCGCGCGCAGCTTGGTCAGGTCCTGCTTGAGGCGCTTTTTCTGCAAGGCCGGGCTCGCGAGCAGCTTTTCCAGCCCCTCGGCCTCCTTGATCAGCAGGTCATGCTCGCGGCGCAGTTCCATCTCCTCAAGGCGGCGGAGCGAACGCAGGCGCATGTTGAGGATCGCCTCGGCCTGCCGGTCGTTGAGTTCGAACTCGGCAATCATCACCGGCTTGGGCTCGTCCTGGGTGCGGATGATCTCGATCACCCGGTCCAGATTGAGGAACGCGATGATATAGCCGCGCAGCAGCTCCAGCCGCGACGCGATCTTGTCGAGCCGGTGCTGGGTGCGGTTGATCAATATGATGATCTGGTGGCGCAGCCATGATTGCAGCAGCGGCTTAATGCCCATCACGCCCGGCGTGCGGGTCTCATCGAGCACATTGAGATTGAGCGAAAAGCGCACCTCGAGATCGGTCAGCCGGAACAGGCTGTCCTTCAGCACATCGGGGTCAACATTGCGGCTTTTGGGTTCGATGATGATGCGGATCAGTTCATCCGATTCATCGCGCACATCGGCGAGGATCGGCAGCTTTTTGTCAGCAATCAGGGTCGCGATCTGCTCAATCAGCTTGCCCTTTTGCACCTGATAGGGGATTTCGCTGATCACCAGCTGCCAGGTGCCGCCGGGCAGCTTTTCGATGCCGTGCGGTTCCCACAGCCCATCCGCATCCTTGCCGGTCGAATAGCGTGCGCGCAGGCGAAACGCGCCGCGCCCGGTGCGATAAGACGCGCTGATCGTCTCGGGGCTGTCCACCAACATGCCGCCCGTCGCGAAGTCCGGCCCGTGGAAGACCGCCATGATGTCATCATGCGTGGCCGTGGGCGTATCGATCAGCAGCATCGCCGCATTGATGACCTCGGCCACATTGTGTGACGGGATCGACGTCGCCATGCCCACCGCGATGCCGCTGGCACCGTTGGCGAGCAGATTGGGGAACAGGCCGGGGAATATCTCGGGCTCTTCTTCCTCGCCATTGTAGGTCGGCTTGAAATCGACAGTGCCTTCGTCGAGCCCGCTCATCAGCTCGATCGCGGTGCGGGTCAGCCGCGCTTCGGTGTAGCGATAGGCCGCCGCATTATCGCCATCGACATTGCCGAAATTGCCCTGGCCATCGACCAGCGGATAGCGCAGCACGAAATCCTGCGCGAGGCGGACCATGGCATCGTAAACCGAGGCATCACCGTGCGGGTGATATTTACCAATGACATCGCCGACCACACGCGCGCTTTTCTTGTAACCGCTGGCCGGATCGAGCTTGAGCTGACGCATCGCCCACAGCAGGCGGCGATGCACGGGTTTGAGGCCATCGCGCAGATCGGGCAGCGACCGCGCGGTGATCGTGGAGAGCGCATAGACGAGATAGCGGTCCGACAGGGCGCGGTCGAAGGCGGTGTTCTCGATTTCAGGGATATCGTCGCCGGGTCCGGCGCGCACATCATCAGCCATAGGTCAGCCGACTAGCAGCGCGAATGCCGCAAAGCGAGAGGGCGCGGCGGGATTTCTGGGGAAAAACGGCGATGCCACCGGATGCCCTCGCTGTTCAGCTGAACGAACCGTGCGCCCTTTGCCGCCCGCGCCTTTCAGCGACTCTCCGCTAGTGCTTATGGCGCCGCCCAGCCGGGTCTCGAACGCGATGGTACCGGCTTCATCCAGTGACAATCGCGCCGGCGCTTTAGCGACTAAGAAGAGTGCGAAAGCCTAAGATATCCACGGGTAAAAGTTATGGCATAAAGCCATAACTTCGGAAAACAGCATCGTCAAGTACAAATCATTGTTTTTATTGATTTAAACTAAAAGATCGTTTTGTCTCAAAGGCATAGGAAAGTCGATTTCCTACGTTTGTCCCTTGAACTGCAATGCTAACTAGGGCATGAAGGATTCTCGGAACGGTGGCCGAGTGGTTAAGGCAGCCGACTTATAATCGGTCGGGAGTGTGGTAACTCCCCATGGGTTCGAATCCCATCCGTTCCGCCTTATCCTCAATCAATTGTTGAATTGTTTAGTGGTGTTGTGTAGCTTCTCGCTTGCATCACAGTGTTACCACCGGCATCGCCGCGCTGTGATGTATATGCTGGTTTTTGCCAGATGGCGGAACGGATTAGCGTTAGGGGCTGTCTCGCAAGGGACAGCCTCATTCGTTATGTGACCTACGCGAATGTTTGAGCGACCAAACTGTTTGAGCGCAAACATTTCGCCGCTTGCGGCGTGCACATCGTCAGCCATAGGTCAGCCGACTAGCAGCGCGCCCTAAGCATGGCGAGGGAAGAAAGTCGATTATCTGGGGAAAAGCGGCGCGAACCAGGTGCCTCAAAACGCGCCGTGCCGCCCCTTGCCGCCAGCAAAGCTGCCCGCGCCGGTCAATGTCTCGCCGCTGCTGATCGTCTCGCGGCCGAGCTTTGCCTCAAGCGCGATCGCCTGCGCATCGCTCAGTTCCCACTGCGCCAGCGCCGACGCGCGGTCATTGCGCAGGCAATTTTGCGGGAAGGCCGCGATTTGCCCGGCCAGTTCGACCGCCAGTTCGAGCGCGCCGCCATG
>NZ_JBGTFM010000321.1:0-7186 GCF_041747255.1 Blastomonas sp.
CCGGCACGGTGATGCCGATCTCCACCGTGGGCGATGCGAGCGCCAGTTCCGCCAGCGCCGCAGTGCCGGCATCGCTGAGCCGCGCATCCTGAGGCTCAAACAGCTGGCTGACCGGCAGCGCGTGTTCGACCACGCTGCGCGGCGCTGCACCGAACGTCTCAGAAATCGCCCCTGCCGCTGCGCTATGCCGGTCACCCACGCTGGCCAGCATCGCCATTACCCCGGTGGTGATCAGGGCAAGGTCGAGAAACGACATAATTGAGCGCTGGGCAGCGGTCATGACCGGGCTGCCGCGCCTTTGAACGCGCGCGGCGGTTCGGTTGAGACATACAGCCCGCTGGCTGTGATATCAGGATAGGCCAGCCGACCGATAGCGATCAGCCGCCGCGCGACATCATCGTGCCAGCTCTGCTCTTCCGCCGCGATACGCGCCAGCCGCTTGGCAATCGGCCCGGCAATCAGGTTGGCCAGCACCAGCCCATATAAAGTGGTGAGCAAAGCCAGCGCCATCGCCCGGCCAATAGAGGCGGCATCCTCGACGTCGCCGAACAGCATGATCAGCCCGGTGACTGTGCCCAGCATCCCCATCGCAGGCGCCATATCGGCAACATTGTCCCAGAAGCGCACCTGCGTGGCCAGCCGGGTACGACGCTGCGCGGCGAGCCGCGCGACCGCGTCTTCAAAGCCCTGCAGCGAGCGCTGGTTGGCCATGGCATCGGCGGCGCTGCCGACAAAGCCCGGCTGCTTGATGCGGTCAACGCAGCCTGTGCCGCGGCTTTCCACCAGATGCTCGATGCGCAGCACCGCGCGATGACCGTCGTCGGCTTCGGCTTGCGGTTTGATCCACAGTTCCGTGCGCAGCGCAGCCAGAGCGCAAAGCGCAGCGGCGCTGCCATTCTGCATCCAGGCCACCGCAAAGCTGGCACCTGCGACCAGACCAATGGCCAAGGGATCGATAAAGGCGGTGATTGTCATGGGCTTAAATTGGTCCTCGATCATCCCGCCAAAGCGGCAATAGGTTGCCGCCGAACGGCAATTGTTTGCCGCCAGCGATGCGCAGCTTGTTAACGCGCACTGCCCGTCCACACCCGCAGTAACCCAAGCAATGCCTGCACCTGACGAAACTGGCACGGGCATTGCTTACCCTTTGGGCGACGCATTCTGTCCACCGCTTAAGACGGCAGATGCAGCACTTGGTTAAGAGGATTGGTCCCATGGGGGCAGACAAGCTTTTCGGAATGCACGGCTCCGCGCTGCAGCTGCGATCACAGCGGCTGTCGATGCTGGCATCGAACATCGCCAATGCCGCGACGCCCGGATACAAGGCGCGCGACCTTGATTTCGACAAGGCGATGGAGCGCGTGCAAAAGGGCGAAAGCCTGGCCGCCGCGATGGGCGAAAACGCGGGCTATCGCACGCCGCTGCAGCCTTCGCTCGACGGCAACACCGTCGAGCTGTCGACCGAACAGACGCTGTTTGCGGAAAACGCCATCGGCTATTCGACCACGCTGTCATTTCTCGAAGGCCGGGTGGCGACCATCAGCCGCGCGTTGAAGGGGGAATAAACCATGTCGGGCCCGATGAACATTTTTGACATCAGCGGCAGGGCGATGTCGGCGCAGCTCTCACGACTGAACACCACCGCATCGAACCTCGCCAACGCGCGCACCACCTACAGCAGCGAGGCAGAGGCCTATCGCGCGATCAAGCCGGTATTCAAAACCGTCACTGACCGCGCCGGTGTCGCCACCGTCTCGGTTGAGCGGATCGTCCAGTCAGACATCAAGCCGGTCAAACGGCACGACCCGACCAACCCGATGGCCGATGAGCAGGGCTTTGTCTGGGATGCCGGGGTCGATGAAGCGGCAGAACTGATCGATATGCTCGAAACCGCGCGCCAGTATCAGAACAACGTGCAGGTGATGCAGACCGCAAAGTCGCTGATCCTCGATACCGTAAGGATGGGCAAATGAACACGATTGCCGGTGATTTTGCGTCTACGCTGACGCAGGCACAGCCAGCGGGAGCCACAGGCGGGCGCAGTTCGCTCGACCAGACCGCGTTCCTGAAGCTGATGACCACGCAGCTGAAATTTCAGGATCCGTTCGATCCGGTCGATAACCAGGCGATGGTCGCGCAAATGGCGCAGTTCAGCCAGGTTGCGGGCATCTCTGAAATGAACGCTTCGCTGAAATCGATTTCATCGGCGCTGGGCACATCGCGCCTGGCAGAAGCCGCCAGCTTCATCGGCCGGTCGGTGCTGCAGCAGGGCGACACCGCCCATGCCGATGCGCAGGGCCGCTATGCAGGCGAGTTTACCCTCGCGGCGCCTGCCGACAATGTCACGCTGGAATGGACCGACGCCAGCGGCAACGTTCTCCATAGCCAGCAGCTGGGCAAGCTTGCCGCTGGCACCATCCCGTTCCAGCTGATCAGCCAGGACGAGAACGGCCAGCCGGTCAACGCAGGCCCGCTCAAGCTGCGCGTCACCGGCGCGGCGGCCACCGGGCTATCCACCTGGCTGCCAGTCACGGCGGTCGAATCGAGCAGCAATGGCGCCGATGCCATGCTGGTCACCCCGGCAGGCAGCATCGCCGCCGGCTCCATCAAACGCATCGCCTGACCCTTTTTTGCATCACCCTATTTCACTGACTTAAGTTTCACTGACCAAAGTTTTAATGAGGAGTAACACCACATGTCATTCGTCACCTCGCTCAGCGGCCTGAAGGCAGCGCAGACCGATCTTTCGGTCGTGTCCAACAACATCGCCAACGCCAATTCGACCGGCTTCAAGAAAAGCAGCGCAGCGTTCGGCGATCTGTTCGCCGCAGCGCCCACGCAGAGCACGCGTTCGGTTGCAGGTCAGGGCGTTCGGCTGAACGGCATCACCCAGCAGTTCAGCCAGGGCGCGGTCGAGAGCACCGATCGTACGCTCGATCTGGCTGTTGCTGGCGACGGCTTTTTCGTGGTCAAGGGCCAGCCGCCGCGTGAAGCACAAAGCTACACCCGCAACGGCTCGTTCGGGGTCAACGTCAACCGCGAAGTGGTCGACACCATCGGCAGCAAGGTACAGCTGCTGCCCGTCGATGCCAATGGCATTCCCACGTCGACCGATCCGGGGGCGATGATCGATTTCGTGCTGCCGCAGTCCGATCCGGCTGACCCCGACGCCGTGCTGTCGAACATCACGATTGCCGACGACGGCGTCGTGACGGCAACCTTCTCGAACGGCAACCAGGCCCGGCTTGGTGCGCTCGCGCTGGCCAGCTTTGTGGCGGTCGAGGGCCTGCGCCCCATGGGCGACTCGCATTGGCAGGCCACCGGGGACTCGGGTGTTGCCGCGATCAACAAGGCTGGCATCGGCCCATTGGGCTCGATCCGTTCGGGATCGCTCGAAACCGCCAACATCGACCTGACCGAGGAGCTGGTGGCGCTGATCGCCGCACAGCGCAACTTCCAGGCGAATGCGCAGGCGATCGAAACCGCCAACAACATGACCCAGACCATCGTCAACCTGCAGGTCTGATGACGGTTTGAATGACTGACCTTTCACCCCCAGCAAATGGTGCCCTGACATGGACAAGATGATCCACACCAATCTTAAGGCCATGCAGGGCATCATGAACCGGCAGACCGCGATTGCCAACAATCTGGCAAACGCGAACACCACCGGCTTCAGGGCGGAGATCGTCAACGCCCAGGCGCTGTATCTGCAGGGCGAAGGGCTCGACAGCCGCGCAACCAGCCGCGATGCCGTCATCGGTGCAGACATGAATGCCGGCCCGGTCGCCAACACCGGACGGCCGCTTGACGTCGCGATCAACGGCACCGCGCTGCTCGCCGTACAGGCCCCCGATGGCGCCGAGGCCTACACCCGGCGTGGCGACATGACATTGAACGATTCAGGGCTTTTAACCACAGGCGACGGGCACCCCGTGCTCGGTGAAGGTGGCCCGATCACGCTGCCGCCAGCCGATCAGGTGCAGATTGCCGCCAATGGCGCGATCAGCATCGTGCCGCGTGGCGGTGACCCGACACAGTTTCAGGAGGTCGCCCGGCTCAAGCTGGTGAGCGCAGAAGGCAGTGAAATCAGAAAGGGCCGCGACAACCTGTTCCGCGTGCCCGACGATGGCGCGTTGCCCGATGACCCCGATGCGAGCGTGACCGTGGCCGCGCTCGAAGGATCGAACGTCAATATGACCCAAGCATTGGTCGATATGATCGAGGCCAGCCGCGCCTGGGAAACCCAGGTCAAGATGATCACCACCGCGCAGGACATGGACGATAGCGGCGCGCGCATCATGCAGATGCCGGCGTAACCCGGAACACACGAAGGATATTGAGATGAGCAATGGAGCCCTTCAGGTCGCCCGCACCGGGCTGGACGCACAGAACACCAAGATGCGCGTCATCGCCAACAACCTGGCAAACGTCAACACCACTGGTTTCAAGCGCGACCGCGCCAATTTTGAGACGCTCGCCTACCAGCAGCAGATCGCCGCCGGGGCGCGCGCCGATGCGCAGAACGTCTATGCCACCGGGCTATCGGTCGGCACCGGCGTCAAGGTAGCAGGCACGATGCGCATCGACACGCAAGGGTCGCTGCAGGCCACCGGCAACGCGCTCGACATGGCGATCGAGGGCGCAGGCTATTTTCAGGTGCAGCTGCCCGATGGAACCAACGCCTATACCCGCGCGGGCAATTTCAACCTGACCGCCGAAGGACAGATCGTGACACCCGAAGGGCTGCCGCTGGTCCCCAATATTGCGGTGCCCGAAGGCGTCACCAACATCACCATCGGCACCGACGGCACCGTGTCGGCTACGCTTGCCGGGCAGGCCGAGCCCAGCGAGCTGGGCACGATCGAGCTGGCAAGTTTCATCAATCCGGCAGGCCTCAAGTCGCTGGGCGGCAACCTGCTGGCGGAAACCGTCTCTAGCGGCGCGCCGGTGGTCGGTGTTGCGGGCGCCGAGGGGCGCGGCATGCTGCGCCAGGGCTCGCTCGAAGGCTCAAACGTCAACATCGTCGAAGAGCTGGTCGACATGATCGAAACGCAGCGCGCCTATGAGGTCAATTCCAAGATGATCCAGGCCACCGACGAAATGCTGCAATATGCCAACCAGCAGATGGGTTGAGGCTGACATAAAATGACCATCCGGACAACGAAGATGCTGACCCTCAATCCTCCCCTTGCCGGGGAGGGGGACCACGACGCGAAGCGGCATGCTGGAGGGGAAGCGTCGGCGCGCGGCGGTTCAATCTCGCTGCCTCTCCACCATTTGCTGCGCAAACGGTCCCCCTCCCCGTGCCGGGGAGGATTGATCGCGGCGGTTGCACTTTCGCTCGTGATCTCGGCATCCCCCGCCTATGCCAAAAAGAAAAAGCGGCCCATTGAGCCTGATCCGGATTATGCGCCGTCTTTGTCCGTGCCCATGACCACGCCGCGCATTGCGACTGGTTCGATCTTTCAGGCGAGCAACGGCTATGCCGCGCTGACCAGCGGCGCGCGCGCCGCGATGGTCGGCGATGTGCTGACGATTTTGCTGATCGAGCGCACCCAGGCGGTCAAATCCAATGGTGCCAACACCGACCGCAGCGGCAGCATCGGCCTGACTCCGCCCAGCACCGGACCATTGAGCTTCTTCAACCCCAGCGACATCAGCATGGGCGGCAACAGCGGCTTCAAGGGCGCAGGCACCGCCAGCCAGTCGAACACGCTGCAGGGCGAGATCACCGTGACGATTGCCGAGGTCTACCCCAATGGCACCATGCTGGTGCGCGGCGAAAAGCTGATGAGCCTCAACCGCGGCGCGGAGCATATCCGCTTCAGCGGCATTGTCCGCGCGGTCGATATCGGCCCGGAGAATATCATCTTCTCCTCACGCGTCGCCAATGCGCAGATCGTCTACGGCGGCACGGGTGAAATCGCCCGCGCCAGCAAGAAGGGCTGGCTGCAGCGCTTCTTTGAAGTCATCAGTCCGTTTTGAAGGCCCCTGACATGACCCTCCCCTTCCCGCACCTGCTGCGCGCCGTCCTCGCCATTGTGCTGGTGCTGTTCGTCGCCGTGCAACCCGCCTATGCCGAACGGATCAAGGATCTGGGCGCATTTCAGGGCCTGCGCGCCAACCAGCTGACCGGTTATGGCATCGTTGTCGGGCTTGCGGGCACTGGCGACGACAATCTGGAATATGCGACCATCGGCATGAAGGGCGTCACCAACCGCTTTGGCCTGTCGCTGCCGCCCGGCGTCAACCCCGCGACGCGCAACGCGGCTGCCGTGCTGGTGACCGCAGAGCTGCCACCGATGGCCAAGCCCGGCCAGCGACTGGACATCACCGTGTCCGCCATTGGCCGCGCCAAATCGCTGCGTGGCGGCACCTTGATCATGATGCCGCTGCTGGGTGCCGATGGCCAGATCTACGCCATGGCGCAGGGCAATCTGGCGGTGGGCGGTCTTGGCGTCAGCGGCGCGGATGGTTCGAGCACTGTCATCAACGTGCCTTCGGTCGGGCGGATCGCGGGCGGCGCGACCGTCGAGCGCGTCGTTGAAACCGGCTTTGAGCAAAGCCCCTATCTGATGTTCAACCTCGCCGATGCGGATCTTACCACCGCGATGCGCGTCGCCGACGCGATCAACAGCCAGTTCGGCTATGGTCTTGCGGTCGCCAATGATGCCGTATCGGTGCGCATCGCCGCGCCCGTCACCCCGCAGGAGCGGGTGATGATGATGAGCCGGATTGAGAACATTCCGGTGACCCCGGCAGAGGCGGCAGCGAAAGTAATTGTTAATGCCCGCACCGGAACGGTCGTTATCAATGGTGCGGTCAGGATCAGCCCGGCGGCGGTAAGCCACGGCAAGCTGACCGTGCGGGTGCAGGAAAGCCCGACAATTGTGCAGCCAGCACCGTTCAGCCGGGGCGAGACCGCCGTGGAAGAGCGCAGCGCGGTGGATATCGAAGAAGAAATGAGGCCTGCATTTGAATTCAAAAGAGGTGCCAACTTGTCCGAGATTGTCGAATCGATCAATGCCATCGGCGCATCGCCCAGTGATCTGGCGGCGATTCTTGAGGCATTGAAGCAGGCCGGCGCGCTCAAGGCGGAGCTGATCATCCTGTGACGATCATGCCCGCCTCCCAGGCCTTTCCGATGGCCCGCACGGCTGGCACGCAGGCCGCTGCCGGTCCG
>NZ_JBGTFM010000322.1:0-21242 GCF_041747255.1 Blastomonas sp.
CATCACGCCATTGCTCGCCGGGATGTGCGCGGGCGAGGGCAGGGGCGCGCCGGGCGGGACCAGCTCGTCACCGGTGCTGAGGATTGCGACGCTTGGGAGTGGGTGCACCGGTAGAGTGCCATGCCCAGCCATCGCGGCGAGCGCGGTCAACCGCGCATCAATCAGCGTTCCTGCTTCGGCGAGAAGCGCGCCATGCGCGAAATCATGGCCCGCGCGGCGGACATGTGCGCCGAATGCCGCCGGGCCGTCGCCGGTGAGCAGCAGCGTATCGTCTTCGCGGGCACAATCCTCCTGCACCAGCACGCTGTCTGCCCCGCTCGGCATCACGGCACCGGTAGAGATGCGCACCGCCTCGCCAGAGCCGATGGCCATTTCATATGGCCGCCCGGCGGCGCTCTCGCCGATCACGCGCCACGGCCCCGGCATGTCGGCCCAACGGATCGCGTAACCATCCATCGCCGAGAGGTCAGCGGCTGGCTGGTTACGCGCGGCGCTAACCGGCGCGGCCAGGTAGCGCCCGGCGCACTGATCCAGGGGTAGATCAATCGAAGGCCGCAGCGTCGCCAATGCGAGAAGCCGCGCCTGCGCCTCGGCCAGCGGGATCAGGCCGCCCGCTGCAGTCATGTCGCCTGCCAGTCGCCCGATTTGCCGCCGCTCTTGGCGAGCAGCCGAACCGGGCCGATGGTCATGCCCTTGTCCAGCGCCTTGGCCATGTCATAAATGGTCAGCAAGGCGATGCTGGCTGCGGTGAGCGCTTCCATCTCCACCCCGGTCTTGCCCGACGTGCGCACCTTCGTTTCGACGTGGATGCCGGTTTCAACATAGTTGAAATCGACCGACACGCTGCTGATTGGCAGGGGGTGGCACAGGGGGATGAGGTCGCTGGTGCGCTTGGCAGCCATGATGCCTGCGATACGCGCAGTGCCCAGCACATCGCCTTTTTTGATGTCGCCCGCCTTGATCGCGGCGATCACTGGAGGTTGCATTGCGATCACCCCCTCGGCCACCGCCTCGCGCATCGTATCGGGCTTGCTGGAAACATCGACCATATGCGCCGCGCCGCTGGCGTCGATATGGGTGAGGTCGCTCACGCTGCGACCGCTCCGGTCAGCAATGCGCGCGTGGCGGCGGCAATATCGCTTTGACGCATTAGCGATTCCCCAACCAGGAAATTGCGCACCCCCGCCTTGCTGAGCCGCTGGCAATCATCATGGCTGAAAATGCCGCTTTCGGAGACCGCGATATAGCCTTGCGGGATCAGCCTGATCAGCCGTTCGGTCGTGGCGATGTCGGTTTCAAAGCTGCGCAGGTCGCGGTTGTTGATCCCGATCAGCGGCGATTTTAGCCCGAGCGCGCGGTGCAGTTCATCCTCGTCGTGCACCTCGACCAGCACGTCCATTTGCATGTCGAGCGCGGCGGTTTCGATGTCGGCCATGGTCGCATCATCGAGCGCGGCGACGATGATCAGGATCGCATCGGCCCCCAGCGCGCGGCTTTCAGCCACCTGCCAGACATCGACCATGAAGTCCTTGCGCAGGCACGGCAGATCGCACGCGGCGCGCGCGGCGACCAGAAAATCGTCATGCCCTTCAAAATAGGGCGTATCGGTGAGCACCGAGAGGCACGTCGCACCTCCGGCCTGGTACGCAGCGGCGTGCGCGGCGGGGTCGAAATCGGCGCGGATCAAGCCCTTGGAGGGGCTTGCGCGTTTGATCTCGGCGATCAGGCCGAAGCCGGTCTGCGAGGCGCGCGCCAACGCCTGCGCAAAGCCTCGCGGTGCGCTGGCTTGGGCGGCGCGCTGTTCCATGTCGCCGAGCCCGGTGATTGCCTTGCGCCGCTCGACCTCGATGCGCTTGGCCGCGCAGATTTCCTCAAGCTTGTTCATCATACCGCCCTGGTAAAATCGATCCAGCAGGTGAGCAAGGCATTGGCCAGTCCCTTGTCGATCGCCTCGGCAGCTTCCTCTGCACCATCGGCAAGACTGTCGACCTCGCCTGCAACCAGCAGTGCAGCGGCGGCATTCAGCAGCACCGCATCGCGATACGCGCCAAGCTCGCCCTGCAGCAGGCGGCGCAGCGCGGCGGCGTTAAACGCCGCATCGCCGCCGCGAATCGCCTCAATAGGGTGTTGCGGCAATCCTGCATCCGCCGCCGACCAGCGTTTCATGATCACGCCCGCCGGGCCGATATCAGCAACCTCGTTGCCGCCCGCCAGCGAGAGTTCGTCGAGCCCTTCATCGCCCGAGACGATCAACGACTGTTCGGTGCCCAACATGTCCAGCGCCTCGGCATAGACGTGGACATAGCCGGGTCGGGCGATGCCGATCAGCTGGCGTTTCACCCCCGCCGGATTGGCCAGCGGCCCCATCAGGTTGAAGATCGTGCGCTTGCCGATCGCCTTGCGGATCGGCTGGATACGCCGCATTGCGGGGTGATGGTTGGCAGCGAACAGGAAGCAGATACCGATTTCGGCAAGCGATTGTTCGGCTGATCTGCCTGCCGCATCCATATCCAGCCCCAGCGCCTCGAGCGTGTCGGCAGCACCTGCCTTGGACGATGCCGCGCGGTTGCCATGCTTGGCGACCGGCACATCGCACGTAGCGACGACCAACGCCACGGCGGTTGAAACGTTGAGGCTGTGATGGCCATCGCCGCCGGTGCCGCATACATCGATGGCGCCCGCAGGCGCGGCAATCGGGATCAGCCGGTCGCGCAAGCCTTGCGCGGCAGCGGCGATCTCGACCGCGGTCTCGCCGCGATCCGACAGCGCGACGAGGAATTGTGCGATCGCGTCATCGCTCACCGTGCCGTCAAGAATGGCGGTAAAGGCGGCGGCCGCGGCATCGCCGCTGAGCGGCAGTGTGGTATCGGGTAGGCTGGTCATGGCGGTTGGGTGTTTTAGCGCAGCGTGTTGAAAACACCAGAGCCGACGCACCAAATTGGCTGAACCCGCGTCTGAGATCAGGACATGACGTCTATTTTGGCGTTTTGCAGGTGCCCAGCACTTCGGTGATACCGGTCAGCAGCTTTTCATCGCCGGCAACTGCGGTCTGAACCTGCTTTTTGAGGGCGGGACGGATGCGCGCCAACGCGCTGACCATCTCGGCATCATTGTCGTCGCGTTTCACATACAGGTCTTTGACATGCATGAACCAAGCGGTCGCAATCTCGCGCGATTGCTCCGATCCAAGATCATCGGGCAATTGGCTGAGCAGCGTCTGGCTGGTATGCGCCTGCTCATAGCCGAGATACCATTCAAGCCAGTGGGCAACGCAATTCGTCTTTTCACTCAGGGTGACCGCGCTGAGCCCGGAGCCGGCGCCTCTGTCATAGGCCGCAGTCCCGGCAGCCCCGAGCGACACAAAGTCCTGCGAATGGGCTGGCTGGCTGGATGCGACGAGCAGTGCGCCCGACATCATGAGCGAACCGATAGCAAAAGGGATACTTTGCATGAAAGTCTCCGGCGCGACCTTGAACAGTGCTTAGGCGAGGGGTGCGGCGGCTGTCAATTTTGCAGGCTCCAGCCCGGCAATCGTCATGAAGTTGGCGAGCAGGGCATGGCCATGTTCAGTCGCGATGCTTTCCGGGTGGAACTGCACCCCGTGGATCGGCAATGTTGCATGACGAAAGCCCATGATGTGCGGGGTTGCGGCATCATCAACGGCAACGCGCGCGTTGACGATCAGGGTATTGGGCAAGCTCGCCTCGGGCACAACCAGCGAGTGGTAGCGCGTCGCGCGGAAGGGCGAGGGCAGCCCTGCAAACACGCCGCTGTCATCGTGCGACACTGGCGATGTCTTGCCGTGCATCAGCCCGCCGCGCACGACCTCACCGCCGAAATACTGGCCAATCGCCTGATGGCCCAGGCATACGCCGAGCAAGGGCTTTGCCGCATCGGCGCAGGCAGCGACCAGATCGAGCGAGATCCCGGCCTCGTTGGGCGTGCAGGGTCCTGGCGAGATCAGGAACGCCTGCGCGTTGGTGGCAATCGCCTCGCGCGCAGAGAGCGCATCGTTGCGCTCGACCCGCACCCCGGCCCCCAGCTCCATCAGATAATGGACAAGGTTGTAGGTGAAGCTGTCGTAATTATCGATGACAAGGATCATTGCCCAAACCCCGTTTCGCCTGCCAGCCGCAATGCCTCGCGCGCGGCGGCGAAGAGCGCCCCTGCCTTGGCCTCGCATTCGCGCTGTTCGTATTCGGGCACGCTGTCTGCGACGATGCCTGCGCCTGCCTGCACGTGCATGGTGCCATCGCGGACGATGGCGGTGCGTAGCACGATGCAGCTGTCGACCGATCCATCCGGCGCGAAATAGCCGACGCCGCCTGCATAGGCTCCGCGTGTTTCCGACTCCAGCGAGGCGATCACCTCACACGCGCGCACCTTGGGCGCGCCGCTTACCGTGCCTGCAGGAAAGCCTGCAAACAGCGCGTCGATGGCATCGCGCTCGGGCACCAGCTCACCCACGACATTGCTGACGATGTGCATGACATGGCTGTATTGCTCGACCGTGAAGCTGTCGGTGACGCGCACCGTGCCCGCCTTCGCGACCCGCCCGACATCGTTGCGGCCAAGATCGAGCAGCATCTGGTGCTCGGCCAGTTCCTTGGGATCGGCGAGCAGACTGGCGCGGTTCTCGGCGTCTTCGGCAGAGGTTTTTCCGCGCGGGCGCGTGCCGGCGATCGGGCGGATGGTCACCTCGCCATCGCGTACCCGTACCAAGATTTCGGGGCTTGATCCGATCAGCGCGAGGCCAGGCAGATCGAGGAAATACAAAAACGGGGACGGGTTCACCCGGCGCAGCGCGCGGTACAGCTCGACCGGCGGCAGGGTGAACGGGGCGGTGAAGCGCTGGGCGAGCACCACCTGAAACACGTCGCCCGCCTCGATATAGTCCTTGGCCGCGCGCACCATGTCGCCATAGCGGCCCGGTGCCAGCACCGGCTGCGGCTGCAATGCATCGGGATGAAACGCCTGCTGGCGCACCGCGGCGGGCAACGACCCTGCGAGCATGCGTTCAACCGCATCGAGCCGTTCCTCGGCGCGCGTGATCTGTGCATCGGCCGCACCATCAGCATCCGCCCAGATGGGTGCGATCAGGAACAATTCGTCTTTCAGCCGGTCGAACACCAGCAGCACCGTGGGCCGCACGAACAGCATGTCGGGCAGCTGCAGGGGCGATTGCGGTGCACGCGGCAGGGTTTCGACCAGCCCGACCGTTTCATAACCGAAATAGCCGACCAGACAGGCGAGCGCGCGCGGAAGTTCTGCAGGTACCTGCATCGTGCAGCGCTGGGCCAGCGTCCGCAAGGCCTTGAGCGCGGGCTGGGTGTCTGGCGCAAAAGCGCTGCGGTCGTGCAGCCAATGCGGGTTGATCTCGGCTACGTCGCCCGTGGCGCGAAACACCAGATCGGGCGCGATGCCAAGCAGGCTGTGCCGCGCGCGCGTCTCACCGCCCTCGACCGACTCGAGCAGAAAATCGCCGCGCTCCGGCTCGATCAGCTTGAGCGCGGCAGAAACCGGTGTTTCGGTGTCGGCGATCTGTCGCCGCCAGATCAGCGATGATGCGCCAGTCCCAAGCGCCAGCGCGGCCTCTGCGCGGTTATGGCTCGCGCCCGCACGCATCAATTGTCCCTGTTGCGCCCGGTCAGCTGATCGGTGACGCGCTTGACCGCGGCCGGGTTGCGCTTGACCTTGACGCTGGCTTTAATCGCATTGGCCAGCTGCTCGCCATATTCATTGGCAACGATCTGCGCCAGCTGGGTCCGCGTTGCAGACAACAGTTCGGGCACCTTGCTGGCATCGCCGCGATTGATCTTGGAGAGGTGCACCACGAACCAGCCCGCCTTGTTCGGCGCTTCGAGCACCTTGGTCGTGCCTTCGGCCATGCTGAACAACAGCGCAACCGGCGGCGGCACCCGGCCATCCTGCTGCATCATCGTCTGCCGGTTGGTGGCAATCTTCTCGATATTCGGCAGCCGCACCGGAGCAGCTGAGATCGCCTTGTCGAGATCAGCCGGGGCGCGCACACTCTTGGCCATCGTATCCGCCAGCTTTTTCGCGGTAAGCGAACCCTGCGAGAGCAAATAATCGGCCTCTACATTGGCGCGGATGCGGGCTAGAGGCGGCGGCGCTGAAGGCTTGATTTCCTGCACCTCAAACAGCGCGTATTCGATGCCCTCCTGCACCTCTACGAGCTGTGGCCCTGCATCTTCCTCAAGCCCGAACGCCACTGGCAGGATTGCCTGATAGGCGCCGATGGGCACAAATTCAGGATTTGTCGGCGACAGACCGTTGACCAGCAATTCAGGGCTGGTTTGCAGCGTCAGGTTATTTTCGCTGGCAAGGTCGGCAAGCGACGCGCCATCGGCAATGCGGTCTTCAAGTTCGGCGGTGAAATCGGAAATAGCCTCGCGCAGCTTTTCCTGCGAAATTTCGGTTTCCAACTGTGAACGCGTCTGCGCCAGGCTGCGCCCCGCAATCTGCAGAACATCGTTGACCTTGACGACATGCCAGCCGAGGCCCGAACGGGCAGGCTTGGCGACCGATCCCTTGCTCGCCGCGAACGCTGCATCGGCGACCGTCGCCGATGTGGCAGCGCGCAACTGGGCTTTTGAGAGCATGCCCAGCTCAATTGGCTCGAGTCCGGCAGCGCGCGCAGCTGCGAACAGCGTCGTGCCTGCATTGACCTTGTCGGCGATTGCCTTTGCGGCGGCTTCGGTGGGAACGATCAACTGTTCCACATCGCGGTTTTCAGACGCGACGAACTCACTGGCGCGCGATTTGTATAGCGTCGCGATTTCCGCATCGCTGACCTTGATGCCATCGCGTAAACGGTTGCTGAGAAACGTGGCCGAGCGGATGACACGGCGTTCCGGCACCCGGTAACGCTCGCCATTCTTGGCATAAAAGCTCTTGAGCTGGGCTTCAGTCGGCTTGCCCTGAGGCGCGAACAGCACCGATGGCACCAGTGCGATGCTGCCTTCGCGGCCTTCCAGCACCAGCCCGGCATAAGGCAGGGCAATCTGCGCAGGCAGCTTGACGCCGAATGTGGCGGGCACCAGCAATTGGTCGCCAATCAGCGCTCGCGCAATGTCGTCGCGTACGCGCGACTCGGTCAGTCCCTGCTGCTGCAGCGCACTCCGGAACAGCTGTTCGCTAAATCGGCCATCGGCACCACGAAATGCCTGGATTCCGGCGATTTCGCTGTCGACCAGCCGCTTGCTCGCAGCAAGACCGTATTTTTGGCCAAAGGCCGACGCGGCATAGCTGCCGACGAGTTGCTCCATGATGCTGTCGATGGCGCCCTGATCGGCGAACGCGACCATATCAAGTTGCGGATTGTCCTGCCGGGTCTGGTTGAACGCATTGGTCACCGTCGTGCTGAATTCATTTGCGGTGATGCTGTTCCCACCAACATCGGCGACATTCTCGTTACCGATCCCGCCAAATGTGCTTCCCGTGCCGGTGATGTCAGACGCGGCAAAGGCGACCGCGATCAGCGCCACGAACAGAAAGGTTATGAACAGGCCAATCTTGGACTGAAAGAACGAACGGAAAAAGCTGATCATGAAAAGGTCCGCTTGGATAGGGCCTGGCGCGGGCCACGGCTGGAAATGCCGGTGCTTTAGGAGCCTTTGGCGCAGGCATCAACCCTGCCGAAGCACGCCAATGCGCATGGCTGGTCAAGCGCCGCCCGATTTGCTAGCCGCCGCAGACTGCAAGACATCATCCGGAAGGGATTTGGACACTGTGACGTTGAACCGCAGCTATATCGTCGGCAACTGGAAAATGAACGGCGCATTGGCCGATGGCGCGGTGCTGGATGCGATTGAGGCAGGCATTGCCGAGCAATCGGGGGTCGATGTCGCCTTGTGCCCGCCCGCGACACTGATCGCAGCGTTTGCGCAAAAGGCCAAAGCGATCGGTATCGGCGCGCAGGATTGTCACGCTGCCCCCTCGGGAGCGCATACCGGCTGCTTGTCAGCGCCTATGCTGAAAGAAGCAGGGGCGCGCTTTGCGATTGTCGGCCATTCCGAGCGGCGCGCCGGTCAGGGTGAAAGCAATACCGACGTTGCGGCCAAGGCGCAGGCTCTGTTTAATGCCGGCCTGGGTGCGATCTTGTGCGTTGGCGAAACGCTCGCTGAGCGCGATGCTGGAAATGCGATTGCATTTGTAACCCAGCAGTTGGCCGAGTCCCTGCCGATCTCTGCCGCGCCTGACTGGCTGACCGTGGCCTATGAACCGGTGTGGGCAATCGGCACCGGACGCGTGCCGCAGGATGCGGATATTGCGGCAATGCACGCCGCGCTGCGCGTTACGTTGGTGGAGCGGGTCGGGGAGGGCGGGCAATCGATCCGCATTTTATATGGTGGCTCGGTGAACCCCGCCAACGCTGCCCAGATTCTCGTGTTAACCGATGTCGGCGGGGCGCTTGTGGGCGGCGCGAGCCTCAAGGCAGAGACATTCCTGCCGATTGTCGCGGCGGCGGCGCGCTAGGCTGATATTGCGGCCGCATCGGTTTGGCCAGACGCGCGGTGCGCGCAGTTGCGCATCGCCGATGCAATCGCTATGTGCCCGCCATTGCATTGTATCATTTTGATAGGCGTTTCATGTCTGACCTTTTCCTGTTCATCACCGTTTTGCAGACGATTGTCGCAGCTAGTATGGTGGGGGTGATCCTGATGCAGCGCTCCGAAGGCGGCGCGCTCGGCGTCGGCGGCAGCCCCAACGGATTGATGTCAGCGCGTGGCGCGGGTGACTTTTTAACCAGAGCGACCGCGATTCTGGCGACGGCATTTGTCCTGTTGAGCGTCGTGCTAGCGGTGCTCGCTGCCAACGTTCATTCCACAAGCAACATCGATACCTCGCTCGAGCGCAACGTGGCAGCACCAGCGGGTGATCCCCTTGCTGATCCGTTGAGCGCGCCGGCCGGCACCCCTGCCAACGGGGATCCGTTGTCGGCAGCAGGCGCACAGACTGGCCAGGGCGACGTAACACCCGCCGCACCGGCGACATCGGACGATACGCCGCCCGCCAACTGATCCTGTGGTTGCGCCTGCGGGTGTTTGCACAGGATTATTTGACTGATTACGGATTCGCGCGCTTGTCATGCGCGCGACCTTGCGGGTAACGCTCTCCTCCCATGGCGCGATTTATTTTTATCACTGGCGGCGTGGTGTCTTCGCTTGGCAAGGGGCTGATGGCAGCAAGCCTCGGTGCACTGCTTCAGGCACGCGGCTACCGCGTCCGCATCCGCAAGTTCGATCCGTATCTCAACGTCGATCCAGGCACGATGTCGCCATATCAGCACGGTGAGGTCTATGTCACCGATGACGGCGCAGAGACCGATCTCGACCTTGGCCATTATGAGCGTTTCACCGGGGTCTCCGCCCGGCAATCGGACAATGTCACCTCTGGCCGCATCTATCAGACGATCATCACCCGCGAACGACGCGGTGATTATCTGGGTGCGACCGTGCAGGTCATTCCGCACGTCACCGACGCGATCAAGCAATTCGCCCAGGCTGATACTGCAGATCTTGATTTTGTGCTTTGCGAGATCGGCGGCACGGTTGGCGATATCGAAAGCCTGCCGTTTATCGAGGCGATCCGTCAGCTGCGCAACGACATCGGCCGCGAAAACTCAGTATTCGTGCACGTCACGCTGGTGCCGTATATCGCGGCGGCGGGCGAGCTCAAGACCAAGCCAACCCAGCACAGTGTGCGCGAACTGACCTCACTCGGCATTCAGCCCGACATCCTTCTGTGCCGCTGCGAGCATCCCTTGCCGGACAACGAGCGCGCCAAGATCGCGCTGTTTTGCAATGTCCGCAAGGAAGCGGTAATCCCTGCGCTTGATGCCAAGAGCATCTATGCTGTGCCACTGCAATATCATGCTGAGGGGCTTGATGGCGAAGTGCTGCGCGCCTTTGGCATCGAGGATGCCGCCGAACCTGCGCTGGAGCGCTGGCACGACATCATGGACCGCCAGAGCAACCCCGAAGGCGAAGTGACCATTGGTGTCGTCGGCAAATATGTCGGGCTGCAGGATGCCTATAAGTCGCTGCATGAGGCGTTGGTCCACGGCGGCCTCGCCAACCGGGTCAAGGTGCATGTCAAATGGCTTGATGCCGAGCTGTTTGAAACCCTGCCCGATGCCGAACTGGCGGCGGTGCTTGAGCCGATGCACGGCATATTGGTGCCCGGCGGCTTTGGCGAGCGCGGCAGCGAGGGCAAGATCGCTTCGGTTCGCTTTGCCCGCGAACGCGATGTGCCGTTCTTCGGCATCTGCCTCGGCATGCAGATGGCTTGTATCGAGGCAGCGCGCAACACATCCGGCGTGACCAGTGCATCGACCAGCGAATTTGGCGCGACCAATGAGCCGGTGGTCGGGCTCATCACCGAATGGCTCAGCGAATCGGGGCTGCAAACGCGCAGCGCCAACGGTGATCTGGGCGGCACGATGCGGCTTGGAGCCTATCCGGCCAGACTTTCGGGCAACAGCCGGGTGCACGGCATCTATGGGGCCGATGCGATCAGCGAGCGCCACCGCCACCGCTACGAAGTCAACATGGCCTATCACGAACGACTCGAGAAGGGCGGCCTGATCTTTTCCGGCATGTCGCCCGACGGGGTGCTGCCTGAAATCGTTGAAAGGCCTGACCATCCCTGGTTTATCGGGGTGCAATATCACCCCGAACTTAAGAGCCGTCCGTTTGATCCACACCCGCTGTTTGCGAGCTTTATTGCCGCAGCGGTCAAGCAAAGCCGCCTGGTTTAGCAGCTGCGCTTGATTGGGCTTGGCCCGGTCAATTGGAAATGAAGCAACATACAAAATGGGAAATTAGCCTTATTTCTCTGTGTTGTGCGTTGGCGCACAGCAGGTTAAGTCATTTCGGAGGAAACACGATTCATCGGCAGCGCAGCCGGGATTGACCAAAAGTTGCTCAATTGGCCATGCAACCGACAGAAAGGAAGGGACGGGACCACGATCATGCACGCCAACGAGCTTGCCGCGTTGCTTGCCAGCCACAGTCTGTTCGCCGATTGCGAAACCGATGAACTGTCCGACATCATCCTGCGCGGGCATTTTGTTAAATACCGCAAGGGGCAGGAAATCATCGGACAGGGCGATGACGGCGACAATCTTCTGATCATTCTGACCGGTTTTGCCCGGGTCAGTATGGTGGCCAGCAACGGCCATGAGATTGTGCTCGACTATGCCGAGCCCGGATATGTGATCGGCGAGATCGCGTTTCTGGATGGCGGCCCTCGCACTGCTTCGATCCAGGCATTGACCGACCTGACGGCATTGTCGCTGTCGCGCCCGGCCTTTGATGAGATCGCAGAACGGCATAATGCCTTGCCCAGGCGGATGCTCAGGGTGATGGCCAAACGGCTCCGGCAGGCCAATGATGTGATTGAGGCGGACCGGGCGTTCACCTCCGGACCCCGTCTGGCGCGCTATCTGCTGCGGCTGATGGTGGCAGGCGCGACCGAAGGCAAGCTCAAGCTGGACCTTAGCCAGAGTGAACTTGGAACTTTCGCGGGATTGTCACGAGAACAGATTAATCGCCAGCTATCGGCCTGGTCAGACGGTGGTTTGATCAAGCTGGAGCAAGGCCGGGTGAGGATCATTGATCGCGATACACTGCTGGAGATATCCGAAGCAGCGTAAGCGGAATGAACGAGAATCAAAGAGATTTGCGCAGCGATGCGCATCAGCATTTTCTGGGGTTGGTGCAGGTGAGTGCGACCCCGCCGACATCGGCCCCGGAAAAGCCACAACACAAATGGCGTTAGGCATTCGTAGCGCGGTGTTTATGAGTTTCCCAGGATCGGGCAAGGTAAATGCGACCCGGCCGAGCCTGATACTGGGAATACTTGCGTCCGAGCGGGCGCGGGGGGCGGGCCTGAAAGGGCTCGCCCTCTTTTTTTGATTCGGCCTTTATCAAGTTACTGCCGACAAACTGCAAACGTGCTTCACTGGCAACATCTGCACTGCAAAATAAAAAACGGGGCGGGCCGTTGCCGACCCACCCCGTTGCTGCGTTTCAACAATCAGTTCGGCGTCATGCTGCCTTGCTGTCTGAGCCGACGTTGGCCTGCGAATCGGCGCCCGCGGACTCTACCACGGCGAGCTTGGGCGCGCCGTTGATCATGATTTTCTTGGGCTTCATCGCTTCGGGCACCTCGCGCACCAGATCGATGACCAGCAGACCATCTTCGAGGTTCGCGTCCTGCACCCGCACGAAATCGGCAAGTTCAAAGCGCCGCTCAAAATTACGATTGGCGATACCGATGTGCAGGAAGTTGCCACGCGATTCGGTTTCCGCAGCCTTGCGACCGGTCACGACCAACAAATTCTGCTGGGCAATGATCTCAATCTCATCGGGCTTGAATCCGGCGACAGCCAGCGTGATGCGATAGTCATCCTCGCTGGATCGTTCGATGTTGAATGGCGGGTAATTGTCGCCCTGTGAGATGCGGGCCTGATTTTCAAGCAGGTCGAAAAGGCGGTCGAAACCAACAGTGGTGCGACGATAGGGGGTGAAATCAAAACGGTTCATGAAAAAATCCTTTTCTCAAGCGATTCTATAGGTTTGAAGCCCGCATCTCGCGGCACTTCGGTGACATATGCAGCGCCCGCAGGGGCGCGCTGCACGGCCAGAAACTGGGTCCGCAAAAATCGCGTTTCAAGATGTCAGCAAAATTTTTTGGACGTTGAACCGCCGGTGCCTGGCCAAGACATTGTGTAGGCAATTCACGAAAAAAGAGCGTCCGGTCCCCAAGACCCGGACGCTCTTGATCAGGCTCCAGATCGCGCCCGGAAAGCCAAGTGGCTCTCTGTCGCATATCAGACCCTATTTTCCTGCCATCTTCCCCAAAACGGCAGGAATCCCGTATCCCCAAACACTTGGCTCAAACCGCCTTGTGCAATGTCATGATTCCGTAACGAAGCCGCTGTGACCAGCAGAATTAAGGGGATAGCCTCATTTTAGTGCTATCCTGTGCCCAAACTGCAACATACGCTTCGTGTGATCCTTGCAGTGATCGTGCATTGTCACTGCGCCGCGTGCTGGCTAAGGCCGGGCAATTGTTTGCCTGACGTATCGGGCATCACAGCCGGAAAGGATAAGCTGCCAGCTATGCTGTCCACGTTTGAATGGACGATCGCCAAGCGATACCTGCTCCCGGGCAGAGGTGAGGCGTTTATCTTTCTGGTTGCCGGGATCAGCCTGGTGGCGGTTATGCTCGGCGTTGCCGCGCTGATCATCGTGATGAGCGTGATGAACGGCTTCCGCGCCGAACTGCTCGACAAGATCGTCGGGTTGAACGGCCATGCCGTGGTGCAGGGCTATGGCGGGCGGCTGAACAATTGGCAGGACATACTCGCTGAGGCCAAGGCAATGGATGGCGTGGTCTCCGCTTCCCCGCTGATAGAGCAGCCGTTGCTGGTCAATTATGAAGGCCGGGTTGAAGCGATATTGGTGCGCGGCACCGATGCGCCCGATATTGCCGCGCTTAAGGACAAGACGGTGCTTGGCTCGGTCGCGGACCTCAAGGCGGGCTCGTCACGCGTCGCTTTGGGATCGCGGCTTGCACAGAACCTTGGGGTGCGGCTGGGCGACAGCATCACCATCATCAATCCGGCGGGGCGCTCGACGCCGTTCGGCACGGTGCCGCGCGAGATTCTCTACGAGGTTGCCGCAATCGTCGAGATTGGCGTTTATGATTATGACAAGGCATTCGTCATCATGCCGATCCGCGATGCGCAGCTGTTGCTGCTGCTTGGTGATCAGGTGGGGATGATCGAGATCACCACCCGCGATGCCGACAAAGTCTCGCAAATACTGGCGCCACTCACCGAAAAGCTGCGCGGCCAGGCGCAGGTGTCCGATTGGCGCACGATCAATGCATCGCTGTTCGAGGCGCTGGCGGTGGAACGGGTGGCGATGTTCATCGTCCTGTCGATCATCATTCTGGTGGCGGTGTTCAACATCCTGTCGTCGCTGATCATGCTGGTGCGTGCCAAGACCCGCGACATAGCGATCCTGCGCACAATGGGCGCAAGCCGCAATTCGATGCTGAAGGTGTTTATCACCGTGGGGCTGATCATCGGCACGCTGGGCACGCTGGCCGGCCTGGGGCTGGGCTTTGTCTTCCTGTATTTCCGACAGAATATTGTGCTGTTCGTGCAGATGGTGACGGGTCAGGAGCTGTGGGACCCGTCGATTCGCTTCCTCACCGAACTGCCCAGCCGCACCGACCCGACGGAGGTGCTGGTGATCACCGGCATGGCAATGGTGTTCAGTTTCCTTGCGACGCTTTACCCGGCACTGAAAGCCTCAAGCACTGACCCTGTCCAGGTGTTGCGCTATGAGTGAGGCGGTGATTGCACTCGCCGACGTCCACCGCAGCTTTTCGCAGGGCGGTGTGACGATTAATGTGCTCAAGGGCGTGAACCTCGCGGTTGCACCGGGCGAGATCGTTGGATTGCTCGGCCCTTCGGGCTCGGGCAAATCGACGCTGTTGCAGGCGGTGGGTCTGCTGGAGGGCGGGTTTACCGGATCAATCCGCATTGCTGGCGAAGAGGCCGCGAGCCTGTCGAGCGATGGCCGCACCCGGCTGCGCAAGACCGCGCTCGGATTTATCTATCAGTTCCACCATCTGCTGCCCGATTTCACCGCACAGGAGAATGTCATTTTGCCGCAGCTGATCATGGGCAAGACGCGCGGTGAATCGGCTGAACGTGCCCAGCAGCTGCTTGCGCGTCTGGGGCTTGGGGAGCGGCTGACGCACCGGCCCAGCCAGCTTTCGGGCGGCGAACAGCAACGCGTTGCGGTGGCGCGTGCGCTGGCGAACAAGCCAAAGGTCGTTCTGGCGGACGAACCGACCGGAAATCTGGATGAAGCGACCGCCGATATCGTGTTTCGGGAGTTCCTACATCTTGTAAGGGAGGAAGGCAGCGCGGCATTGGTGGCAACGCACAACGAGCGTCTCGCCACCCGGATGGACCGGGTCGTCCGCCTGCACGATGGAAGGATTGCATGACCGTTTTTGATTACACCATGACGCTGCCCGATGGCAGCGCCAAGCCGCTCACCGAATATCAGGGCAAAGTGTTGCTGATCGTCAACACCGCATCCAAATGTGGCTTCACGCCCCAATACGAAGGGCTTGAGGCGCTGCACCGCGAATATCAGAATCGCGGTTTTGAGGTGCTGGGCTTTCCGTGCAACCAATTCGGCGCGCAGGAACCGGGTGATGCAGATGAGATCAAAAACTTCTGCTCGCTGACCTATGATGTCACCTTTCCGCTCTCGGCCAAGATTGCCGTGAATGGCGAAGAGGCTGACCCGCTGTGGAAACATTTGAAAAGCCAGCAATCCGGCCTGATGGGCAGCCGCGCGATCAAATGGAATTTCACCAAGTTTCTGGTTGATCGCAAGGGCAACGTGACCGCGCGCCATGGATCGATGGTGAAACCCGAGCAGTTGAAAGCGGATATTGAGAAGTTGCTGTAACCGGCGGCACGGCGATTTCGAATACATGTCGTCCACGGGCGAACGCCGGTGTCCAGAGCGGCTACAGCGCGATCTGACTCATGGACTCCGGCTTTCGTCGGAGAACTGATAGAAACGCTGAAATCGAATCAGTAATCCAGCGAGAGCGCACCGATGTTTGAAGCGATCAGCACTTGGGCCAACGGGCTGGGCGCGCAATATGGCGTCAATCCGGTCATTTTCGCGTCGATCTACATCGGCGCGGTTCCGCTGTTTGTGCTCAGCATCGGTTGGCTGGTGCGCAACGCGCGCACGGGCAAATCGACCGTGCTGCCGGTGATGTGCGCGGGCGCGTGTTTTGTTTCGGCTTACGTCTATCTGGCGATTGCCGGGCGCAACATCCCGGTCTGGGTATGGATATTCCTTGCCGCGCTGATAATCTACGGCATCTGGTCCACGGTGCGCGATGTGCGGCGCAAGATCGCGGCGCGGGATTTATCCACCGGCGAGTGAAGCGTCTCGGTTCACGAATCGAGAACCAGCCGGTAGCGTTGACCGATGGCTTATGAACCATTCGTCCCGCTTCGCGTCTTTTCAGCCTATACCATGCTGGAAGGCGCGAACGAGCCCAAGGCCATCGCCAAGACGGCGAAGGATCGCGGCTTTCCGGCCATCGCGCTGGTGGATCGCAATGGGCTTTATGCCGGAATGCCATTTGCCGATGGCTGCTTTGAGGCAGGCATCCAGCCGATCATCGGCACCTTGCTGTGCGTCGCCCGCCCCGGTGCAGAGGGCAGCGCGCCAGTGCTCGACTGGCTGGCGCTTTATGCGCAGAACGACACCGGCTATGCCAACCTGTGCGATCTGGTGTCGACCGCGCATCTTGAGCGCCCGCTTGAGCTGCCCGCGCATGTGACGATGGACCGGCTCGATGGGCGCACTGAGGGCGTGATCGCGCTGACCGCAGGGTCTGAAGGTGCGCTGACCCGGTTGCTCGGCGCGGGCCAGCATGAGGCGGCGGCGGATTATCTCGACCGATTGCAGGCGCTGTTTGACGGCCGGCTTTATCTTGAGATCAGCCGTCGCGGCGATGCGCTTGAATCAATGGCCGAGGGTGCGCTGATCGACCTGGCCTATGCGCGCGGACTGCCGCTGGTTGCAACCAATCCGGCCTGCTACGCCGATCCCGGATTTCATGCCGCGCATGATGCGATGTTGTGCATCGCCCGCGGTGAATATGTCAGCGGCAAGGACCGGGTGCGCAGCTCGCCCGAGGCCTGGATCAAATCTGCGCCGATGATGCGCGAATTGTTCAGCGACCTGCCCGAGGCATTGCTCAACACGCTAGTGGTGGCCAAGCGCTGCGCTTTTGCCCCACCCCAGCGCAAGCCTATCCTGCCCAGCCTGGCAGGCGACCTGTCGGGCGAGGCCGCGCAGCTGCGGGCCGATGCCGAGGCGGGGCTGGCGGATCGCTTGTCGCGCTATCAAGACCTGAGCGATGACCAGCGACAGGTTTATACTGACCGGCTGGCGTTCGAGATCGACGTCATCACCGGCATGGGCTTTCCTGGCTATTTCCTGATCGTGGCAGATTTCATCAAATGGGCAAAGGGGCAGGGCATCCCGGTGGGTCCGGGGCGCGGATCGGGCGCGGGTTCGGTGGTCGCCTGGGCGCTGACGATCACCGATCTTGATCCGCTCAAGCTTGGCCTGCTGTTCGAACGGTTTTTGAACCCCGAGCGCGTTTCGATGCCCGATTTCGACATCGACTTTTGCGAAACCCGGCGCGGCGAGGTCATCCGCTATGTGCAGGCCAAATATGGCCGCGATCATGTCGCGCAGATCATCACCTTCGGGAAGCTCAAGGCGCGCGCGGTGCTGCGCGACACGGGCCGCGTGTTGCAGATGGGCTATGGCCGCATCGATGGGCTGTGCAAGCTGGTGCCCAATCACCCGACCGATCCATGGAAGCTCGACCGCGCGCTGGCCGGGGTTGAAGAGCTGCGAAACCAGTATCGTGAGGACGATGAGGTTCGACACTTGTTCGATCTGGCGATGCAGCTCGAAGGCTTGCCCCGGCACAGCTCCACTCACGCAGCGGGCGTTGTGATTGGTGACCGGCCACTGGCGCAGCTGGTGCCGCTGTATTGTGATCCGCGATCAGACATGCCGGTGACCCAGTTCGACATGAAATATGTCGAGATGGCGGGGCTGGTAAAGTTCGACTTTCTGGGCTTGAAGACGCTTTCGGTGCTGCACAAGGCGGGCGAGATGCTGCAAAAGCGCGGCATCACCATCAATCTGGAAACCCTGGCTTGGGATGACCAGCAGGTGTTTGAGCTGCTCAAGCGTGGGGATACGGTGGGCGTGTTCCAGCTTGAATCCGAAGGGATGCGCCGGACGCTGGCGCAGGTAAAGCCGACCGCGTTCGGAGACATCATCGCGCTCGTCTCGCTCTACCGTCCCGGCCCGATGGACAATATCCCGAGCTTTGGTGCGCGCAAGAACGGGCGCGAGGTGATCACCTATCCGCATCCCATGCTCGAAGATATCCTCAAGGAAACGTACGGCATTATCGTCTATCAGGAACAGGTCATGCAGGCGGCGCAGGTGCTCGCTGGCTATTCGTTGGGTGAAGCCGATCTGCTGCGCCGCGCGATGGGCAAGAAGATCAAGGCCGAGATGGACCAGCAGCGCGGCCGGTTTGTCGCGGGCGCAGGGCGCAACGGCATCGAAACCAAAAAGGCGAACGTGCTGTTTGATTTGATCGACAAGTTTGCCGGCTATGGCTTCAACAAGTCGCACGCTGCTGCTTATGCCTTGCTCGCCTATCAGACCGCGTGGGTGAAGGCACATTATCCGCACGAGTTTTTTGCCGCCTCGATGTGTTTCGACATGCATCAGAGCGAAAAGCTCAACATCTTTGTCGATGATATGCGCCGCCTTGGTGTCGCCTGCCTGCCGCCGTGCATCAACACGAGCGAAGCCGAATTTTCGGTTGAGCAGACTGAAAGCGGACTGGCAGTGCGCTATGCATTGGCGGGCCTGAAAAACGTCGGAGAAAAGGCGATGGAGGGTATCATCGCAACGCGCATGACCGGCGGGCCGTTTTCTTCGCTTGGCGATTTTGCAGATCGGGTCGACGCGGGCCAGGTCAACAAGCGCCAGATCGAAAGCCTCGCATCGGCAGGCGCGTTCGACTGTCTGGGCCTTGACCGCGCGGCGGTGCATGGCGGGGCGGATATGGTATTGGCGGTCGCATCGGAAGCGCAGCGCCAGCGCGCCAGCGGGCAGGGCGGGCTGTTCGCCGATGTCCAGCAGCCGGGCCAATTGCTGCGCCTGCCCAAGGCCAATGGCTGGTCGCCCGGCGAAGCGATGTCGCGCGAACGCGAGGCCTTCGGGTTCTTTTTTTCTGCGCATCCGGTCACGCAATTTTCTTCCGTCATCAAGGCGCAAGGGGTGCGACGCTATCAGCAGGTGATCGACACGCTGAACCTGCGCGTCGGCGAAAAAAAATTCGGCAAGGTTGCGGCGTTGGTTGAGAACGCCAACCGCCGCCAAAGCAAGCGGGGCGACACTTTTGTGATGGCAGATCTGTCAGATGAAAGCGGGCAGTTTTCCGTCAGATGCTTTGACGACCATCTGGTCAATGCGATGTCTGACTGGGCCGCGCAATCGTGTTGCCTTTTGCTTGAGCTTGAGTTTGACCGGGCGAGTGAAGAACAGCCACCGCGCGCGACCGTGCGCCGGGCGACCCCGCTTGACGCCATCCATACCGAGATCCGCTACAAGGCGGAGATCGAGATCAATCATCCCGCCGCGATGGCGGCTTTGGCACAACTGCTCGGCCCCAGTGACGCCGGACACGATGAACTGGTGGCGCGGCTGGCGATGGGCCAGGGGCGTATGATGCCGGTGCGGCTCGGACAACGATATCAGCTGAGCGAGCAGCTGATCACCAGCTTGCGTGCGCTGGATGGCGTGGTGTCGCTGAATGTCGAGACTTTTGCTGTCACGAAGCCGGAACTACGGCTCGTCCATTGACTTGAAAGCCGGATCAGGCTTTTTGATCGGTCAAAAGCGTCAAGCCAGTTACGGTCCAGTTACGGGAGAGTGAAATGGTTTTCGGTGGAATGCAGGATTACGAATTGCGGGTCATGCGGCTGCTCGACCATGCCGAACGCGAACATGGCACGCGTGAAATCATCAGCCGCTGGGCTGATAGCAGCGAGACCCGCACCAATTGGGCAGGCATTGCGCGCGATGCGCGGCGACTGGCCAAGGTGCTGACCAGGCTGGGTATCGGCAAGGGCGACCGGGTCGCGACAATCGCGATGAACCACAGCCGCCATCTGGTTGCCTGGTACGGCGCGATTGGCGTGGGCGGGGTGATCCATACGATCAACCCGCGCCTTTTTGAAGATCAGCTCGAATACATCGCCAACCATGCTGAAGACAAGGTTCTCCTATACGATGCCGCGTTCCAGCCGATCATCGACATGATGAAGGCGAAATGGACCACAATCGAACATTACATCTGCTTCGATCCACCTGCCGGGTCAGATGTGCAGGGGTTCGAAGCGCTGCTCGACAGCAGCGATGACCAGTTCCGCTGGATCGAGGGGTCCGAGCGCGAGCCGTGTATGCTGTGCTATACCTCGGGCACGACCGGCAACCCCAAGGGTGTGCTCTATGAGCACCGCTCAACGGTCATTCATGCGATGGCTGAGATGCAGCCTGCGGTGTTCAGCCTGTCACCGCAGGCGGTCGCGCTGCCGGTGGTGCCGATGTTCCATGCCGCTGCCTGGGGCCTGCCGTTTGCCGGGGCGGCCGCCGGCATCAAGTTCGTGTTCTCTGCCGTCAACGACCCCGCGGTACTGTGCGAGTTGATGAACCGCGAGAAGGTGACACATTCCGCCGGGGTGCCGACAGTCTGGCTGGCGCTGTTTCAGTACATCGATACCACTGGCATCAAGCCCGAGCATCTGCAGGTCGTCACCATCGGCGGCTCGGCAGCGCCACGCGCGATGTGCGAGCGGATCATGAAAATGGGCGTACGGATGAACCACGCGTGGGGCATGACCGAAACCTCGCCGATCGGCACGATGGGCGCGCCGCCGCACAATTGGGATGAGCTTGATTTCGAGGCGCAGCTTGATGTCGTCACCAAGCAGGGGCGGGTGCCGTTTGGCGTGGAACTCCGCGTGGTCGATGAAGAGGGTAACATCCTGCCGCGCGATGGCGTGTCCAGCGGTCGCCTGCAGATCAAGGGTCCGTGGATCATCAAGCGCTATTTCAAGGCAGAGGAAGACGCGTTGACGGCGGATGGCTGGTTCGACACCGGCGATGTCTCGGTGATCCACCCCGATGGCGTCATGCAGATTACTGACCGCGCCAAGGATGTGATCAAGTCAGGCGGTGAATGGATCAGCTCGGTTGATCTTGAGAACGCCGCGATGGGCATGGCCGAGGTCGCCGAAGCCGCTGCAATCGGCATGCCGCACCCCAAATGGGACGAGCGCCCGATGCTGATCGTCGTGCCCAAGCCCGGGACCAACCCGAGCAAGGACGCGATCAATGCGCATCTGGCCGATCATGTCGCCAAATGGTGGCTGCCCGACGACATCGTCTTCGTCGATGCCTTGCCGCATTCGGCGACCGGAAAACTGCTCAAAACCGCATTGCGCGAGCAGTTCAGGGACCATGTGCTGCCGACCATCTGAATGCCCGGCG
>NZ_JBGTFM010000323.1:0-4736 GCF_041747255.1 Blastomonas sp.
GTTCCAGCGCGCGCGAGACCGCCGCGCGGGTGGCCGCAGGCGGCGTCGCGCGGCTGATAATCCCCGAGGTTACGATCACCGCTTATGTGTGCGAACTCGGCGGGGACAGCATCGACCCCGCGCGTTTCAATGCCGCAGAAATTGATCGCAACCCGTTCTTCTGCCCCGACCCCGAAGCCGCCAGGCGCTGGGAGGCAAAGGTCGATGCTGCGCGCAAGGCGGGCAGTTCATTGGGCGCGATCGTCGAGTGCGTCGCCACCGGCGTGCCCGCCGGATGGGGCGCGCCGATCTATGCCAAGCTCGACAGCGAACTGGCAAGCGGATGCATGTCGATCAACGCGGTCAAGGGCGTCGAGATTGGCGACGGCTTCGGCGCAGCGCGGCTGTCGGGCGAGACCAATGCGGACCCGATGCGCCCTGCCCTGGCAGGCGACAACTCCGGCGATCCGCAGTTCCTCGCCAACCATGCTGGCGGCATCGCGGGCGGCATATCGACCGGACAGCCGGTGGTGGTGCGTGTCGCCTTCAAGCCGACTAGTTCGATCCTGACGCCGGTAAACACCATCACCCGCGACGGCACGGCGAGCGAGATCGTCACCAAGGGCCGTCACGACCCGTGCGTCGGCATTCGTGGCACACCGGTGGTTGCAGCGATGGTCGCGCTGGTGCTCGCAGATCAGAAGTTGCTTCACCGGGCACAATGCGGCTAGCGTTGCATCATAAGGCGTTACCCGGCATATAGACCGGACACAGCGCCGCAGGAGATGGAATGACAGTTGCCAACGAGGCCGTGCCGGACGCATCGGTCGCAGGGATTGTGCCCGGCGCAACCATGCCTGCCGCAGCCATGCCTGCAAAAGTGCCACGCGTGATGCTGTGGACCCTGCTCGTCATCTATATCTTCAACTTTCTGGACCGACAGATCGTTTCGATCCTCGCCGAGCCGATCAAGCGCGACTTTGGCCTCAGCGACACCCAGCTCGGCCTGATGACGGGGCTGGCCTTTGCGCTGTTTTATACGCTGCTCGGCATTCCGATCGCCCGCTATGCCGACCGCTCGACGACCAACCGGGTGACGCTGATCGCGGTGTCGGTGGGCGTATGGTCGGCGATGACGATGGCTTGCGGAATGGCGCGCACCTTCCCCCAGCTGCTGCTGGCGCGCGTCGGCGTGGGCGTGGGTGAGGCCGGCTGCACACCGGCGGCGCACTCGCTGATCAGCGACAGCGTGCCGCCTGAGAAGCGCTCGTCCGCCATCGCCTTTTACGGCCTTGGCATCCCCATCGGATCACTGCTGGGCATGGTGATTGGTGGCGGGTTGGCGGATATCTATGGCTGGCGCACCGCGTTTCTGGCGGTTGGCCTGCCCGGTGTGGTGCTCGCGTTTCTGGTGCCCTTTCTGATGAAGGAACCCCGCCGCGCCGGGATGCTCGCGGGCGCCGCGATGCCCAAGGCCAAGGCGCAGATACCGGTAAAGGATGCGTTGCGCGAGCTGGCGACGTCGCGCGCCTTTGTGCTGCTGTGCTTGGCGGCAGGGGTGACGGCGTTCCTGTCCTATGGCAAGGCAGTGTGGGTTGCGGTGCTGTTCATCCGCACCTTTGGGCTCAGCCCCGGAGAGGCCGGGCTGTATCTGGGTGTGACCCTCGGCGTGGCGGGCATGGTCGGCACCTGGCTGGGCGGCAAGCTTGCCGATCATTTCGGCAAGCGCGACCGCAGGCATCTGCTCACCGGCCCCGCCATCGCAATGGCAGTGGCAACGCCCATCCTGTTTCTCGCTTACGCCTCCGCCGACTGGCGCGTGGCGCTGGCGCTGCTGGTCCTCCCTACGATCATGAACGCGATGTATTATGGCCCAACCTATGCGTGTGTGCAGGGGCTGGTCCGCCCCGAACTGCGCGCGGTCGCCGCATCGGTGATGGTGTTTGCGCAAAACCTGATCGGGCTGGGGCTGGGGCCACTGCTGTTCGGCATGATGTCCGATGCCTTTCAGCCGCTTGCCGGGGCCGACAGCGTGCGCTGGGTGCTCTATGGCGCGGCGTGGCTGGGGCTGATCCCCGCTTTCCTTTTCTGGCGCGCGAGCTTGCGGCTCAAGGCCGAAATGAAAAGCGGTTGAGCTTTGCCCGGACACACATTAGCCATTGCCAGATATGTGATTTCCGCAGCGTAAGGACAGTCAGCGCGTGGACGTAATCCGGGCCTTCATCGAAGCGTGGCAGGCCCAGATTGGTCTCGTGATTTTGGCGCTGATGTTCGTTGGCTTCGTCATGGAGCGCTTTCCCGCTGCGGTCGTGGCGATCCTTGGGGCATGCACGTTCCTGTTTCTGGGCATCATCAACTCCAAAGAGCTGCTGTCAGCCTTCTCGAACAGCGCACCGATTACCATTGCGGCGATGTTCATCCTGTCCGGCGCGTTGCTGCGCACCGGCACCATCGATGCGATTGCCGGCGTCATCATCGCCCGCGCGCGCACTCGGCCCAGGCAGGCAGTCGCAGAGATGTTTCTCGGCGTCTATGTCGCCTCTGCCTTCATGAACAACACACCGGTGGTGGTGGTGATGATCCCGATCATCCTCAAGCTGGCGCAGGCCACCGGCTTTTCGGCCAAGAAGCTGCTGATTCCGCTCAGCTTCATCTGCATTCTGGGCGGCACGACGACGCTGATCGGCACGTCGACCAACCTGATCGTCGATTCGGTGGCGCGCGACAGCGGGCTGGCAGCATTCGGAATCTTCGAGATCACGCCTTACGGGTTGATCGCAGGCATTGCGGGCATGGCGATGCTGGTGCTGTTCAGCTCATGGCTGTTGCCGGGCGATGACGCATCCAGCCCCGGTGCCGGGGCAAATGACGAGCTGTTTCTGACCGAGCTCACGATCCGCAACCAGTCTGCGCTGCGCGGCAAGACACTGGGCGAGACAGCCATCGCCAAACGTGCACGTATCAAGGTCACCGCGATCAAACGCGATGGCACGTATCTGCGCCACAATCTGACCGAAGAACTGCTTTCGCCCGATGACGTGATCGTCGTGCAAACCGATCTGCCCGAACTGATGTCGCTGCGCGCCAGCGATGATTTCAAGGTCGGCATCGTGCGCAAGGGCGATGCCGGAGCCAAGGGCGAGGTGGTGGTCGAGGCGATGGTCGCCCCCAGCCACCCCAGCATCGGCAACCGGCTTTTCGACATCCCGTTTCTCTCGCTGCTCAACGTGCGCATTCTGGGGATGAGCCGGTTTCGCAACCTGCCCCGGTCCGATCTGCCCAACGCCAAGATCCATGCCGCCGACAAGCTGGTGGTAACCGGATCCAAAGCCGACATCGCGCGGATGTACGAGAACCCCAACCTGTTTGGTGTGGTCAGCACAACTGCGCGTGCCCTGCGCCGCGACAAGGCACCGCTGGCCCTCGGCGCGCTGGCCGCAGTGGTGATCCTGTCGGCATTCAACGTGGTCGCGATCGAAGTCGCGGCGATACTTGCGGTGGCAGGCATCCTGATCGCCCGCTGCATCGATGCCGAAGAGGCGTGGAGCAGCATCGACGGCAATGTGCTGGTGCTGATCTTCGGGATGCTGGCCGTCGGCATCGGGCTGGAGCAGGCGGGCAGCGTGATCATCGTCGTCAATGCGCTTGCCCCCTATCTCACCGATGTGCCGCTGTGGGCGGTGGTGTTTGCGGTCTATATCTTCTCGGTATTGCTCACCGAGATCATCACCAACAATGCGGTCGCCATTCTGGTGACGCCGATTGTCATCAAGCTGGGCGCAGACCTTGGCATCGATCCGCGCCCGCTGGTCATTGCGGTGATGTTCGCCGCCTCGGCCAGCTTTGCCACCCCTATCGGCTACCAGACCAACACCTTGGTCTATGCGGCGGGCGGATACCGCTTCACCGATTTCTTCAAGGCGGGAATTCCGCTGACCATCGGGGTGGGGTTGGCCACCTGTTTTGCGGTGATTGGATTCAACTGACCCGCACGACGCTTGCGCGCGCGCGGCGCGGCAGTTAGCGTCGGCGATCAAAGTCTTATCAGGGGACGCGTCTTGGGATTCTGGTTTCGCATTCCGCTGTGGCAGCGGGTGATTGCTGCATTGGTGCTGGGCATCATCACCGGCCTGCTGTGGGGCGAAGGCGCGGTGGCGATCAAATGGATCGGTGACCTGTTCATCCGCGCGATCAAGATGCTGGTGGTGCCGCTGATCTTCTTCTCGCTGGTTGCCGGGGTCGCCTCGATCGGTGACATCCGCAAGCTTGGTGCGGTTGGCGGGCGCGCGATGCTGCTGTTTTTTGTTACCGGCCAGATTGCGGTCGTTCTCGGCCTTGCGATGGGCACCCTGGTCAAGCCGGGCATTGGCGTCGATGCCAGCCTTGCCGGGGTCACCGCCACCCCCACACCGCCAGAAACCTCGGTCACCGACATGATCCTCAAAATGGTGCCGGAAAACGTCGTCCAGGCGATGGCGACGATGGACGTGCTCGCGCTGATCGTGTTCTCACTGCTGCTGGGCATCGGCATTTTGATGGCCAAGGAAGAAGGCGAGCCGGTCGCGCGCATCTTCGATTCGGGCGCGATCATCATGCAGAAGGTCACGATCCTGGTTATGGAACTGACCCCGTTCGGCGTCTACGCGCTGATGGCGTGGGTTGCGGGCACCTTCGGCTTTGAAGGGTTGATCCCGCTCGCCAAGCTGGTGGCGCTCAATTATATCGGCTGCGCGATCATCATTCTCGTGATGTATTCG
>NZ_JBGTFM010000324.1:0-6052 GCF_041747255.1 Blastomonas sp.
ACGCTTGAGTTGTCCCCAGCCGAATTTCGCCTGGTGACAATGTGGTGACAATCGTTGGAAACTTGTCCGTTGTCACCAGTGCCTCGCGAGCTTCGCGAGGTTCAAACGATTGGTTTTCTGAGAGAAAACTGGAGCGGGCGAAGGGATTCGAACCCTCGACCCCAACCTTGGCAAGATTTCGAAGCGGGTCATCGGAACTTGTTATTTCTACGCTACAACCCTCGCAAACCCTTGGTTCGTTGACTTTCCTCTAACCCAGTAGCAACCTCGCCTACGCCACCATACGCCCGCACCGTGGGATACACGTGGTATACAGCATGACGAGGACGCAATGGGATCAAAAAGCCAGAAAAGTCTTTCAAAGCGCACCGTGGACGCCGCGCATCCTGGCGAAAAACGCTACTATATCTGGGACTGTGACCTGAGAGGGTTTGGCCTTCGCATTGAAAAGTCAGGCGTCAAAACCTTTGTCGCTAAATATCGTGTTGGCGGTGGAGGGCGAAATGCGCCGCAGCGCATTCAGACCATTGGGCGTTATGGAGCCATGACGCCCGAAGAGGCCCGAAGGAAGGCCAAGGTTATTCTCGGAAGCGCGGCAGCAGGGGCCGACCCGGGCGGCGATCTCGCCGCCAAGCGCAAAGAGATGTCCGTCGCCGCGCTGATTGATTATTACGAGCAACATGGATGCGTAGTTCAGCGCGGCAAACGGATCGGTGAGCCAATGAAGCCACTGACAAAAGCCTACACGATCGCACGGCTCCGTCATCATGTGATCCCGCTCCTCGGCAACAGGCGCGTGAGTGAAGTGACAAGCGGAGACATCGAACGCTTCGCTGCCGACGTTGCAGTGGGCAAGACGGCCAAAAATGAGAAAGTCGGCCCGCGCAAGCGCATCATCGTGCGAGGAGGTCCGGGCGCATCACGCAAGGTGGTGCGCGACCTGTCAGCAGTATACAGCTTCGCACGGCGAAGCGAGATCGTGGACCGGAACCCCTGTGAGAACGCAGCTGTCCGCAAGACCGACGGTCGCCGAACACGCTTCCTGTCGCTGGAGGAAGTTGGCCGGCTTGGACAAGCACTCGATGAACTAGAGGCCGAGGGGACGAACCTGAAAGCGGTGAACATCGCTCGGCTCTGGGCACTCACAGGATGCCGCCGGAACGAGATTGCAGGCCTGAAATGGAGCGAAGTCGATTTCGGCAACGGCCTGCTGGTTTTGGAAGACAGCAAGACAGGCCACTCCGTGCGACCGCTTGGCGCGGCGGCACTTACCTTGCTTCAACACATCGAACGGAACGAAACGTCAGAATTCGTTTTTCCAGCTGACAGTGGCGATGGCTATTTCCAAGGGACGAAAACACCTTGGGCACGCGCTATCAAGAAAGCGGCCCTGCCCGGTGTTACTCCACATACGCTTCGTCACACAATTGGCTCTACCGCGATCTCGACGGGTGAGGCGATTGCTCTGACCGGGGCAATCCTTGGCCATTCCAATCCGAGATCGACCGCGATCTACGCTCACATTCAACACGAGCCATCGCGCAAAGCGGCTAACCGTGTCAGCAAGAGAATTGCAAGTGCGCTCCTGCCAAAACCAGACGGCAATGACTGGTTGGTGCGCCTTTCGGCGGAAGACCAGAAGTTGATCCAGATTTTGAGAGAGAGGGTTGGAAAAACTGACCCCAGTGCTGAGAAGCTTCGTGTGGCTCTCTGGGCGCTTGTCCGCTCGATCGCACCTAAAGCTGACAGAGTGGAAGCAGCATAGAAACCCGCGCGGCCTCACGCCAGTAGGGTCGAATTTAGTCGCGACATCTCTGTCCTTTGCATCAAGCGCGGTTGATATCACGATCCGGATACAGTTCGGCTAAATCACTTCACCTGCAGAAAAGCGCCAACAGAAGCTGAACGATTGGGTCAATTTCGTTGACCATTCCGAGGCAAGGGGTCGCGATGCGCTTTCTGCGCCTCAACTCTCTAGCGATGCCGCCGCTGCTTCTGTTCGGCTCGATCTGAGCCTGCCCAAGTGTGAGAGCATTGTTGTGACCGTCGGCACGCTCACAAAATTCATGAGCAGAACCATGCTGGTCGCGCTTGCGAGCGAACGAACCGGCAGCGGCCAGCCATGGGCAAAGAGCTGCAGAACGGCCAGCACTGCAGTCAACGTCGGCCAAGCGGCCAGCCACGCGATTAGGATCTGCCGCCTCTTGGCGCGCCAGATAGTTCGAATGCCGCCGATCACGGCTCGGACTTAAGCTTCTTGGCCGCAAGACATCGAGCCAGAAACTCGCTTGCGGCTTTAGCCTGATTGGTTTCGATCATATGACCGAGACCAGCAATCGGAAGTTGCGTGACCGTAAAACCGCCCAGTTGGAATGCACGGAATGCTTCGCCCAGGCACGCGAAAGGCACAACCGTGTCGAGATCACCGTGCGATAGGAAAATTTCAGTAGACGGATCGGATTGCATCATGATCGGCGCCGCGATCCTCCCGGCGATTGACGCAATTGCTCCCGGTGGACGCTCTGTCTGTAGAAGGGCCAGAGCCATCATCGCGCCTTGACTGAAGCCGCAAACACCAACGTCGTCCTCAGTCAGGTGCCATTGACGACATTCGGCTCGGATGAAGGCGTTGAGCCAAGGCAGCGCCATATTAATCCGGTCCGCGCGGTTTGCGTCGGTGATGCCACGCACGCTGAACCACTGGCGACCGGGGCCGCCAAAATCGGATTGATTCGGCGCATCGGGAATGACGACCGCACTGGCTGAATTGGCTGAATGGATCTTTTGTCCGAGCGAGCGAAGTGAGGCTGCGTTGGCTCCGACGCCATGCAGACAGATGATCAAATTATGCGGAGCCGTCCCGCTGGGCGGCAGCAGACGAAGGACGGTCATTGTCAATTTCCGAAAGCGTAAGCGTCCATGCGAAGGACGCCATGCGTTGTGGAGCGATGCAGCGCGCGCGCGGAACTTTCGGTGCCGCCTGCGCCAAGTGCGACGAACAATGGAAGCAGATGTTCCTCGGTCGGGTGGTTGCGGACCGCATCGGGCGCAAGCTTTCGATAGGAGCGCAAGGCGTCACGATCGTTCGACGCCAGAGCTGCATCCATCCAGTCGGCAAAACCCGACACCCAGTCAGGCTCTGGCGCTACTGTATTGTGGCGGTGTGGGAGGTAACTGCGCAAATCATGTGTAAACGAGCCCGAGCCGATGATCAGCACACCCTCGTTTCGCAACGGCTCGAGCGCTTCGCCGATCGCAAGGTGATGATCGACACCGGCTTGCGTCTGAACCGAAAGCTGGACGACCGGAATGTCGGCGTCGGGCCAGGCGAGCATCAAGGGGACCCAGGCTCCATGATCGAGACCGCGCTGACCATCAATTGTTACTGGCAACGCGGCCGACTGGAGCAATGCTGCAATCCGCTCCGCTGTGGCCGGCGATCCCGGGGCAGGATAGCGTAGGGCATAAAGTTCGCGTTCGAAACCGCCGAAGTCGTGGATGGTGTCGTTGACAAGCGGCGCACTGACCGCCGGGCTGGCGGTTTCCCAATGCGCCGAGATCATAACGATCGCTTGGGGTTGCTTAGGCAATTCTTCGGCGAGGCCGCTCAGAAAGCCGCGCGCTGCTGTCGATCCAAGAATGAGGTTGGGAGCGCCATGGCTTACAAAAAGAGAGGGGAGTGTTGGCATCGTCTTTACTCATGGGGCGTGCGACCGGACAGTGTCCCGCCCGGTCGCGCCGTTTCAACCGTAATAGAAAATTTCGCGAACGATCTTGCCGTCACGCCAAGTACGCACGGCAACCTGATGGTAATTGCGGACGCCCCATTCGCGGTGGGTGAAGTCGAAATGCCAGTGCGAGAAGGTGGTATCGTCGCCGACACCGGTGGCGAGAACCTTACCGCCGCGGAAGTCGGTTATTGCGGCGAAGAAGGCCTCTTCGCGATCCCGATTGGCATCTTTGCCGATGGTCGGCTCGGCGTCGTTTTCCTGCATGACGACATCGTCGGCGTAATAGGTTTCAAAGGCTTGAAGGGCCGTGCCGTTGAGAATGGCATCGTTGAGCTCACGGTCGAGCTCGGCAATTGAAGGCTGGGTCATCGAAGTAGTCCTTGGTGAGAGTTGAAGATCAGGCTGCCGCGAGATCAAGCTTGTTGGCAATCTCAGGGGTCGGTTTCACCGCGAGCGCGCCATCGCCAATCAGTGACTGTACGATCAGCGCGACCGCCCAGACCGCAGGGAATTCCCAGCCGCCATTGGGGTTGCTGAAGAAGAAGCCCGCCGACGCATGAACGGTGACGATCGCGCCGAGCAGGATCGGCACCAGCGCGAGCGCAACGATCCGCGTATAAAATCCGAGGATCAACGCGACGCCGCCGGCGACTTCAGCTGTGAGCACCACATATGCTAAACCGCCCGGCACGCCGATCGAATCGAAAAACTGCGCAGTGCCCGCCGGGGTGAACACGAAATACTTCAGGCCAGCATGCGCGAGAAACAGGCCGCCCAGAGTAGTCCGCAACAGGGTAGCGCCATAGGCGCTGAGGATATTGTTATTCATCGTCATCATCCTTGATGGTGGTTGTTGAGCACCATTTACTTCATGCTGATATGTTTGCGTATTGCCTTTTAGCGTGTTTTAGATATGCGTAAACGCATGAAGAGATTTGACAAGGCGCGACTCGATTGGGACGATATGCAATGCTTTCTGGCAATCAGCCGGACCGGCACGCTGTCGGGTGCGGCGCAGCAACTCGGCGTCACCCAGCCGACGATGGGCCGTCGCCTCGAACGGCTTCACGACCGCGTTGGCGGCGCATTGCTCCAGCGCACGCCGACGGGCTTTGTGCTCACAGCGGCAGGCGAGCGCGTGCTCGCGCATGTCGAGCGGATGGACGAGGAAGCCTTGGCCGTTGGCCGGGCCTTGACCGGAGAGGACGATCGCCTCGCTGGCGAAGTGCGCATCACCACGGTCGAAGCCTTTGGTGCACATGTTCTGGTCCCCGAACTACCGGTGCTGCTCGATCGCTATCCAAAGCTCGCGATCGAGATCGACGTCGACACGCGGAGCCTTTCGCTTGCTCGCCGCGAGGCCGACGTAGCCATTCGTATGGCGGCGTTTCGGCAACATGAGATCGTTGTCCGCAAGGCCGGCCTGATGGCCTTTGCCGTCTACGCCGCGCCCGATTATCTCGAGCGTTTCGGCGATCCAACGAGTGGCAAAATGGCCGGTCATCGCATCATCGCACTTCAGAATAGCCTGCTCGACATGCCCGAGGGGTCTTGGTTCAATACCAGCATGGCAGGGGCCGTGACGGTGCTGTCGACCAACAGTCGCGAAGGCCAGGTCAAAGCTTGCCTCGCAGGTGCCGGTCTCGCCTGTCTGCCCCGCTATCTCGCCGACCCCCACGACAGACTGGTCCGGCTTTCCCTTGCTTCCGATCCACCCGCGCGTGAAATCTGGGTTGGCACGCACCGCGATACGCGAAGCAATGCGAAGATCAGGGTGGTGCTCGACTGGATCGCAGAGCTGATGCGTCATGCGCAAGGTCAGCTCAATCCCGATAACGTCGCACGCTAGCCCATGCGTGCCATCGAATAGTCACGCGGTATTTCGGCAGGCGCGAGCGTGAGATGGCCACGCAGTGCGCCCAATAGGACGGTGGTCGCGGTGACGATGAGCAGCGCTGCAGCCAGATCGACCCACCAGCGCGCGCGGGGCGTTTGTCCGGTTATGCGGCTTTCGAGGCCGTTGCCCTGTTTGCGGTGCAAATAGACCGCGCCGACATGGACGCCGATCAGCAAAAGAAACAGATAGGCCAGCGCTGCGTGCACGACATAAGACCAAGGATCGACCGACCACCCCGCTACTTTCGCCATGACAGGATAGAACGCTGGCAGCTTGATCCCGAAATAAGCGTTTCCGAAACCTTGCAGATCGGCAATGGCGAGGCCCGTCAGGCCGATCAGCACGACGAGAACATAAATCGCGGCATGCCCCAAATGCGCGGCGCGACGTTCGCGCGGCGGGATATGGGCGGGGAGCGGCGGGG
>NZ_JBGTFM010000325.1:0-1644 GCF_041747255.1 Blastomonas sp.
GCTGCCGCGCATCGTCGGCGGAGCAGTGGCGACGCTGGCGCTCACCGAACCGCACGGCGACTGGAACCTTGCCCATGTCGAGGCGACGGCCAAGGCCAGTGGAAGCGGCTATGTGCTGTCGGGTACCAAGCAATTCGTCGCCTATGCGTCCGACGCAGAATTGATCATCGCGACGGTGCAGATCGGTGGCGCGGCGCGGTTGGTACTGATCGAACGCGCGCAAATTGCCGACACAGCGATGCGGCGCGAGATCATCATCGATGAGACCAAGCGCAGCTACGAACTGACGCTCGACGGTATCGAAATTGGTACCGATGCGCTGCTGGATGCCGGGCGCACGGCAAGCGCGCTGACGCAGATCGATCTGGCCAGCGCACTGCTGCAGGCGGCCGAGATGTGCGGCGGCACCCAGAGCGCCATCGATTACACCATCGAATATCTCAAAACCCGCAAGCAGTTTGGCAAGCTGATCGGCGAATACCAAGCGCTCAAGCACCCGATCACGAATGCTTATGTGGCGTATGAAAAGGCACGTTCGCACATGCTCAGCGCCTCGCACAATTTCGGCCGGCAGGGGGTCGGCGAGATTGCGGTGCGCATGGCCAAGGCGAGCGCCGACAAGGCGTACAGCTTTGCCGCAGACCGCGCGGTGCAGTTCCACGGCGGCTTTGGTTTCACCCACGATTGCGACGCGGGGCTCTACCGCCGCAATGCCATCTGGAACGCGAGCCAGTTCGGCGATGCGGCGTGGCACCGGGCGAAAGTGGCCGAATTGCTGTTCTAGTGCCCTCTCTCCTTTAGGGGAGAGGGATACGCAGCCTCGACCTGGCGCAGCCGGTCTAGGCGAAGTTGGGAGAGGGGGCTGCCATAGCCATGCCCCTCCCCTAACCCCTCCCCTAAAGGAGAGGGGAATTTTTTTGGAGTTTATGGCATGTCTGAAGTTCTTAGCTCGTCTGAAAACGGTGTCCTCATCATCACCATCAATCGGCCCGAGGCCAAGAACGCTGTCAACGGCGCGGTCGCCGCTGGTGTTGCGGCGGCAATGGATGAACTGGACGCCAATCCGGATCTGCGTGTCGGCATCATCACCGGGGCAGGGGGCACATTCTGTTCGGGCATGGACCTCAAGGCTTTCCTCAAAGGCGAACTGCCCACGATCAAGGGGCGCGGTTTTGCGGGGTTTATCGAAACCCCGCCAAAGAAGCCGCTGATCGCTGCAGTCGATGGCTATGCGCTGGCGGGCGGAATGGAGGTTGCGATGACATGCGACCTGATCGTCGCCAATGCTGCGGCCAAGTTTGGCATCCCTGAAGCGAAGCGCGGACTCGCCGCAGGCGCGGGCGGGCTGATCCGCCTGCCGCGCCAGATCCCGCAGCGCATCGCGATGGAACTGGCGCTGACCGGTGATTTCATCGATGCGCAGCGCGCCTATGAACTGGGCTTCGTCAACCGCGTCGTTGAAACACCTGCCATTGACGGCGCGATGGAACTGGCCGCCAAGATCAGCGCCAATGGCCCGCTTGCCGTTCAGGGCAGCAAGCAGGTAATCGTCGAATCGCGCTTCTGGAGCGAAGATGAGATGTGGAAACGCCAAGGAGCGCTGATCAATCACGTGTTCACCTCTGCAGATGCGCGCGAGGGAGC
>NZ_JBGTFM010000326.1:0-5506 GCF_041747255.1 Blastomonas sp.
GCCGAGGCCACCGCGTGGGTGCGCGATATGGTCAACACGCCCGCCGAAGACATGGGGCCTGCAGCGCTTGAGGCCGCAGCAGAGGCGCTCGCCGGGCGCTATGGCGCACGCATCGAGGTGACGCGCGGCGATGCGCTTGAAACCGGCTATCCGATGATCCACGCGGTCGGCCGGGCGGCGGCGCGTGCACATGCGCCGCGCCTGATCGAGCTCCACTGGGGACGTGAGGATCATCCGCGCATCGCGATTGTCGGCAAGGGCGTGTGCTTTGACAGCGGCGGGCTCGACATCAAGACGGCGGCGGGCATGCTGCTGATGAAAAAGGACATGGGCGGCGCGGCGCATGCGCTGGCGCTGGCGCAATTGATCATGCGCTTTGCGCTGCCGGTGCGGCTGCACTTGCTGGTCGGCGCGGTAGAAAACGCGATTGCAGGCAATGCCTTCCGCCCCGGCGATGTGCTCAAAAGCCGCAAGGGTCTGACGGTCGAGATCGGCAACACCGATGCCGAAGGACGGCTGGTGCTCGGCGATGCGCTCACCAAGGCCGCTGAGGGCGCTCCGCAGCTGATCATGGATTTCGCGACGCTTACCGGTGCGGCGCGCGTGGCGGTGGGGCCGGACCTGCCCGCGATGTTCACCAACCGCGATGCTGTCGCAGATGCCCTCATCGCCAGCAGCCAGACCGCCGCCGATCCGTGCTGGCGGCTGCCCTTGTGGGCGGGCTATGAGGATATGTATGTCAGCGATGTGGCCGATTTTGGCAACAGCGGGGGCGGCTTTGCCGGGGCGATTACCGCTGCACTGTTCCTCCAGCGCTTTGTCGGTGACACGGCAGACTGGGTGCATTTTGATACCTACGCCTGGCGCCCGACGCCGCGTCCTGGCCAGCCCAAGGGTGGCGAAGCGCTGGGCATTCGCGCCGCCTGGCACTATTTGCGCGCGCGTTTCGCCGCTGCCTGATCCGGTTACGCAGCTGTAACCATCCGCCATTCAGCACCGAACAGCGCGTCAGGAGCAGTGCGTCATGGGCATCGGGCTGATGACCGCAACTGGCCGGATTGTGAAGATTATGAACGGATCTTTGCCCTGCTGGGTCGCAGGGATGCTTGCCTATGTGCGCGCCGATGCGCCCGACTTGACGCATCGCCAATTGGCGATGCTGTCGATCGTCCAGTTCACCTCCGGGCCGCATACGGTGCGCGGTTTGGCGCGACAATTGCGCGTGTCAAAGCCGGTGATCACCCGGGCCTTGGACAAGCTCACACAACTTGGCTATCTACGCCGCCAGCCCGATCAGAACGACGGGCGCAATGTGTTTGTCGTGGCCACGACGCAAGGGGCGGAATTTCTTGAAACATTCGACAGGTTCTTCGATGCAGATGACGGGCGGGGCGCGGACAGACGCGTCGCCGGTGGCGCTGCATGAGCCAGCACCCGCTTCATTCCAATATGCTCTGACCGGGCCGGTTACGACGTTTGACCCGCGCGTCACAGCGGTGCGCGGCGACCTTGCCGATATCGCGCTCGCCGGGCGTTTCTTCGCGCCGCATTATGTCGCGCCGCAGCTGCGCCGATGTGCGCCTGCCATAACGATGCTGCGCGCCGCCAGCGCGCATGACGCGCAGGCCGTCTCGCAGCTTATCACCGGTGAAGGCTTTGCCCTGCTCGATTCGGCGGGCGACTGGGGCTGGGGCTATTGCCTGATTGATGGCTATTGCGGCTATGTGTTGCTCAACGACCTGGTTGAGACCGCTGCATTGCCGACGCATATCGTGCACGCCCGTGCCGCTTTGGTGTTTGCCGATGCCTCGATCAAGGCGCCGACGCTGGATCTCTTGCCGATGGGCGCGCAGATCACCGTTGCGGGCGAAAGCGCCTGCGGCAAGTTCTGGCAGACCGGCACCGGATTCGTTTCAAAACGTCATGCGCGAAGCCTGGCTGAACCCGGCACGGATCCCGCGATCTTCGCGATGCAACTGACCGGCGCGCCATACCTGTGGGGCGGGCGCAGCGGCGATGGGCTTGACTGTTCGGGACTGGTCCAGCTGGTGATGGCGCTGACCGGACACAATGCCCCGCGTGACAGCGACCAGCAGCTTGAAGCATTGGGTGAATTTCTGGCCGACGATGCACCCCTGCAGCGCGGGGATCTTGTGTTCTTCCCCGGCCACGTCGGGATCATGGCGGATGACACGCATCTGATCCACGCCAACGCGCACTGGATGCAGGTGGTCACCGAACCGCTGGCAGATGTGATCGCGCGTTTCCCTGAGAGCACGCCGCAACCGGTGCTGGCGCGCAAGAGGATCGGCTGATGCCAACCGTGTTCATTGATGGCGCTGCGGGAACCACCGGGCTGGAAATCGCCGACCGGTTGGGGCCACGCAGCGACATCCGCTTGATCAGTCTGTCCGATGCCGACCGCAAAAACATCGGCGCGCGCGCCGCGATCATCCGCGATGCAGATTTCGTCATTCTTTGCCTGCCTGATGAGGCCGCGCGTGAAGCTGCGGCGCTTGGCGAGGGCGCACCGACGCGGTTCATCGATGCCTCAAGCGCGCACCGCGTCGCCGATGGCTGGGCCTATGGCTTTGCCGAACTGCGCGCTGGCCAGCGCGAGGCGATCCGCGATGCCCGGCTGGTGAGCAACCCTGGCTGCTATCCCACTGGATTTCTGGCGCTGGTCGCGCCGTTGGTGGCCGAGGGCCTGTTGCCCTCCGATCACGGCTTTGTTGTCAACGCGGTCAGCGGCTATTCGGGCGGCGGCAGGGACCTGATTGCGCGGATGCGCAACGATGCGGTGGACATCGGCTATCGCGCCTATGCGCTGGGACTTGAGCACAAGCATCTGCCCGAAATGCAGGTCCACGCTGGCTTAAGCCGCGCGCCTTTGTTCGCGCCCGCCGTAGTGCGCGCATTTCGCGGCATGCTGGTCGATGTGCCGCTGTTCCTTGATCCTGAACTCGGCTTTGCCGACGCGCGCACGCTGCATGAGGCACTGACCGATCATTATGCGCACGAAGCGCTGGTGGCGGTTGCGCCGATGGACGCGGTGCCGGGCGAGTTGCTGATCGGCGAGGTTGACGCGCCGACCGACCGGCTGACGCTTTATGTGCTGCCCAGCGCCGACGGGTCGCAAGTGCGGCTGGTGGCGATGCTCGACAACCTGGGCAAAGGCGCGAGCGGGGCGGCGGTGCAGAACCTCAACATCATGGCCGGTCTCGATGAGATGGCGGGATTGCGCGTTTGATTGGGGGGCTTGCTTGTTTGTGGGGCTGGCGAGGGACGTGTCCACCCCCATTTACGTCTAGCACCCAAAACCCGTCACACCTCGCGCACCTGATGCTATAAGCGCGCCAATCACCCATCTCACACCAAGGTAACTCCCCATGCCGATCCTCGTCCACCAGTTCGCCTGCCTGTCAGACAATTACGGTTTTCTGGCGCATGACCCGGTGAGCGGCGAGACCGCGTGCATCGACACGCCGGATGCCGATGCGTATCTGCGCGAGGCGGCGGGCAGGGGATGGACGATCACCCAGATCTGGAACACCCATTGGCACCCCGATCATGCGGGTGGCAATCTAGCGATCAAGGCAGCGACCGGTTGTACGATCGTCGCGCCTGCCAGCGAGGGAGAGAGGATCGCCGGGATCGACCGAGCGCTGGTGCCGGGCGATACGGTGATGCTGGGTGATGTGTCCGCCGATGTCATCGATGTTGCCGGGCATACCCTGGGCCATATCGCCTTCCATCTGGCCAGCGAGGGCATCGCATTTGTCGGCGATTCGCTGTTCGCGCTGGGCTGCGGGCGGATGTTTGAGGGCACGCCTGCGATGATGTGGGCGGGGCTGGAGCGGCTAAAAGTATTGCCTGACAAGACCGTCATTTACTGCGCGCACGAATACACCGCCGCCAATGCGCGCTTTGCCCTGAGCGTCGATCCGGACAATCCTGCGCTGCGCGATTTTGCCGCCGAGGTCGCGGCGAAGCGCAAGAACGATCAGTGGACCGTCCCTACAAGGCTGGACCGCGAGCGCGCCGCCAACCCCTTTTTGCGCGCCGATGACCCCGTCATGCAGGCGCGCATGGGCTTTGCAGGCGACACTGTGGCGACCTTCGCCGCGATCCGCCGCGCCAAGGACAATTTCTGACACGCCGGGCCAGGTCGTCCTGTTCCGGCACAGGTTTTTGTTAACCATCAATCGCGATAGGCAGGTTGGTTAAAAAAGCGTTAAGCCCAACGGCATGCAACGCAGCCTTTTCCTTCGTGTCCGCGCCCAACCCAACAGCTTTCGCCGCAGCCTGACGCCGCGTATCCTCGCCGCTGAACCCGTGTTTGAGCCCGAAGTGCTGGCCAGACGCAAGAAGGCTGAGCGCAACGAGGATATCCGCCTGTTCCTGCTGAGCTTTACGGCATTTTTTGTGGCGATCAGTTCGTTCATCGCCTGATCGGCATTGCGCTATCTTAGCAGTCGCTGCGCGCCTATAGCGGAGGCGCGGTCCGCATTTGGGCCGCGCTTGCTGGAACATCCAATGACTCAGCCCGGACTCGACAGCGCGGCAGCGGCCACTCGCTGGCGCGCGCCGCAAGCGGCGAAAGAGGCCGCATGGCGTGGCGGTCGCAACCGCTGTCCACGTTGCGGCGAGGCAGTGCTGTTCGCCCGCTACCTGAAGCCGGTGGCGCGCTGCCCGCAATGTCAGCAGGATTGGACGCTGCACCAGGCCGATGATTTCCCTGCCTATCTGGCGATCCTCATCTCCGGCCATATCATGGCACCGGCGATCATTGCGGTGGCGAGTCGCGAGATGCTGCCGCTCTGGGGCCTGATGGTCCTGACGATCGGCATGGCGCTGGGGCTTACGCTCGCGCTGCTGCAACCCGCCAAGGGCGTCGTCATCGCGCTGCAGTTCTGGTGGGGCCTGCACGGCTTTGAACACCCGGCGCGACCCGAGATGCCCTGAAAACTCACCATTCAGTTGTCAGCTGCAGGCGAGTCCCGACTTAATGGAAATCGCGTGACTTCGGCACGATCCGCACATCGCGGGGGTGGCGCGACTGGACAGGGTGCCGCACCTCATCCGCGCGCGACATCGGGGCGAGCGCGCGCGTATCGCCCAGATGGTCGAGCAGGTCGCTGCGGTCGTGGATCGTGCTGGCCATCAGATGGACAACGCCTTCGGGGCTGCGCTGCACCTGGCCTTCGACCAGCATCAGTCGCGATGCCATCACCGCACGGCGGAAGATCTCGAACTGCCGCGCCCACAGCACGACGTTGGTGACGCCGGTTTCGTCCTCGATGGTGATGAAGATGGCGTTGCCCTTGCCCGGTCGCTGACGGATGAGAACGATTCCGGCGGTGGCGACCCTTGCGCCCGCCTTTGCAATGCCAGTCTGCGCGCAGCTGAGCACGCCGTCCGCCTCAAGCGCCGGGCGCAGGAAGGTCATGGGATGATCCTTCAATGACAGGCGCAGCGTCTGGTAATCGGCCACCACCTCTTCGGC
>NZ_JBGTFM010000327.1:0-6889 GCF_041747255.1 Blastomonas sp.
CGTGTTTGCAGCGCCCGCAACTGCTCCGGCAGCAGCGGTGTTCGGCCCGCGCGCCGACCCGGTGCCCGCCGCAGGATCGGCCAAGCTGATGAAGGCGCGTGATCTCCAGAGCCTGTCGCGGGCGGTCGAGCATGACGCGATCCAGCAGGCGCTCGATGAAAACGGCGGCAACCGCCGCGAAACCGCCCGGATGCTGGGCATTTCCGAACGCACCCTGCGCTACCGTCTCGCCAATATGCGCGAGATGGCCGCAGCGGCATGATGCACAGGGCAGGGACATAGGCCATGAGCACGATCAGCAATTCGATTCTCGCCGCCCGCAACGCCATTCTGCAACAGAACAGCGCACTGCAGGAGCTGAGCAAAACCCCGAACATCGGCACCACGCCGACCGAAACCAAGCCTGATGGCTTTGCCAGCACGCTGAAAACCGCGCTTGATCAGATCAACCAGGTTCAGCACGCCTCGGCGGATGCTGCGACCTCGTATGAAATGGGGCAGACGACCGATATCGCCGCAGTGATGATGGCCAAGCAAAAAGCGTCCATCGGCTTCGAAGCCACGTTGCAGGTCCGTAACAAATTGCTGTCCGCGTATCAGGACATCATGAACATGCCGGTGTAATCCATGTCAGATATTATCCTCAGCAACCCGTCCGAAGGTGGCGCGGGCACCGCGATTGCCGCCGATGCTCCGCCGCTGCGTGCCTCTGGCACGGGCAGCCGTGTTCTTGGCGGCACCGCTATCCCCAATCAGGTCAAGGCATTTATGGCGCAGCCGGCGGTGGCAAAATCGATGCCGCTGATCGGCTTTCTTGGCGTTGTCGCGATTGCGATCCTCGCCTGGGTGGCGCTGCGCGAGCCGCCCCAGCGCGATCTGTTTCGCGGGTTGCCAGATACGGACAAGGCGTCGGTCATTGCGGCGCTCGACACCTCGGCCATCCGCTATAGCTTCGATGACACATCGGGCACGATCATGGTGTCTGAGGATGACTACCATAAAGCCAAGATTTCGCTCGCCGCCCAGGGCCTGCCCAAGAACGCACCCAGCGGCGACGATCTAATTTCGGCGATGCCGATGGGCGCAAGCCGCGCGGTTGAGAACGAAAAGCTGCGCGGCGCGCGCGAACTGGACCTTGCGCGCAGCATTGAGGCGATGGATTCGGTCGTTTCCGCGCGGATCCACCTTGCGGTCGAGCCGCCGAGCATCTTCATCCGGGATCGCAACGAACCCGCTGCATCTGTCGTGCTACAACTTGTCGGATCGGGCCGTCTGCCTGAATCGCAGGTGCAGGCGATTATCCATCTCGTCGCAAGCTCCGTGCCCGGCATGTCGCCCGATCATGTCTCGGTCGTCGATCAGAACGGCCGTCTGCTCTCCAGCAACGCCAAGCGCGGATCAATGGACGAGGCAGAACGCCAGATCGAGGTGAAAGAAGCCATTGAGGAGCGCTATCGTAACCAGTTGACCGCGTTGCTGACCCCAATGCTGGGCGCGGGCAATTTCGTCGCGGAGGTATCGACCGAAGTGAACTTTGCTGAACGGCAGGCGACGACCGAGACCTATCCCGCTGACGAGGCGCGGGTGCGCAGCGAGCAGCGCTCGTTCTCGAGCGAAGCCGTACCGCCTGAAGCCGGCGGCATTCCCGGTGCGATCGCCAACGAACCGCCTGCCGAAACCGAAGTGGCTGCAGAGCCGGGCGCAGGCCTGCAAGGCGAAGAACTCGCAGCAGGTGCCGCCCCCACCCGCCGCAATGAACAGGTCGCACGCAACTTTGAACTGGGCCGTCAGGTCTCGGTCGTCCGCGAACCTTCCGGCAAGGTGCTGCGCATGTCGGTTGCGGTCGCGGTGAAGAACCTGCCCGGTGGCAAGGAGCGCAGTGCGGCTGAAATCGCTGCCATCGAAGCACTTGTCAAAGGTGCCATCGGCTTTGATGTCGCACGCGGCGATCAGGTTGCCATTTCGTCGCGCAACTTTGAAACCGTGCCCGGTCTTGAACAGCCCTGGTATGAAAATGGCTGGGTGAACATGCTGGTGCGCAACCTCTCGGCGCTGCTCGTTGCGCTGGCCATCGTGTTCGGCATCGGGCGTCCGCTGCTCAAGCGCTATACCAAACAAAAGGCTGATGATCAGGCCAATGCGCAAGCGGCGCGAGACAATGGCCCGGGCCCGCTGCTTGCCCAGGCGATGGCGCTCGACGGCTCTGGCGCCAAGGCTGCCGCGCTAGCCAAGCATGACAATGAACAGGTGACGCTGGACATGATCAACGCCGCGCAGAGCTATCAGGAGCGCGCCCTGCTGATCCAGAACTTCGTCCGCCAGAACCCCGACCATGCAACGTTGGTGGTGCGCGATCTGCTGAAAGGCAGCGCTGATGCCGACAAGGAACCAGCCCATGCCTGACGCAAACGACGCCACGCTGGACACCCTGGCCAACCCTGCGGCGCGCACGCCGCTGCGCGGCGACCAGGCCGCCGCCATTTTGATGCTGCTGTTTGCTGAGGAGCAGGCGGCGGAAATTCTGGCGCGGCTTGAGCCCGACGAGGTGCGGCAATTGAGCGAGATCATGTATTCGGTCGCCAATGTGGGGTCTGAGGACATCAACGAGGTGCTCGACCTGTTCATCGACAAGGCCAAGAACCGCACCACGGTGGGCTACAAGGCCGATGAACAGATCGAAGGCATGCTCAAGCGCGCGCTGGGCGATCGCCGCGCTGAAACGATGCTCACCCGGGTTGCGCCCAAGAAAACCGGGAACGGACTTGACGCCCTCAAGTGGATGGATGCGGTCGAGATCGCGCTGCTGATTGAACACGAGCACCCGCAGATTGCCGCCGTTGTCCTGTCCTATCTGAAGCCGGACGTCGCCGCCAATGTGCTGCAACTGCTGGCGGCGGACGCGCAGGAGGATATCGTGTTTCGCCTTGCGACGCTTGGGCCTGTCAGCGCCGAGGCGCTGGAAACCATTGAGGCGTTGCTCGCCAGCCAGGGCGGGGGGACCCGCTCTGCCGGGTCCTCGTCATCGGGGGGCACGTCTGATGCTGCCGCGATCATGAACATCATCAACAAGCGCGAAAGTGCCCGCATCATCCGGGCGCTGACCAAGCGTGACAAGGATATCGCCCGCCGCATTGAGGACGAGATGTTCACCTTCGCCGATCTTATCCGGCTCGATCCGAAAGATCTGGGTGCGCTGGTGCGCAGTATCGAGGCCGATATTCTGGTGCCTGCGCTCAAGGGAGCGGACGACAAGCTGCGCGACAAGATGTTCGCGTGCATGTCCAGCCGCGCAGCACAGTCGATCGCCGACGATATCGCCGAACGCGGACCGATGCCGATGTCCGAAGTGCTCGATGCACAAAAAGCGATTGTCCAGGCCGCCAAGCGCATGGCCGATGCCGGCGAGATCGTGATCGGCGGTGGTGGTGACGAATATGTCTGACCGCCTGATCACCCTGAATGGCATGGATGAGGCTCAGTTTCTCCCGGTCTGGGACGTCCAGCAGGCATCCTCAAGCTTTCGCCCGTCGCCACTGTTTTCTGCAATGTCCGCCTTCGTCGGCAACAGGGATGCGACCGCTCCGCAGGAAGACGCCGACAACGTCGCGTTTGATGATCTGCCATTGGAGGACGACACGCCCGACATCGAGGCGCAGATCGCCGACGCTTACCGGATCGGCCATGCCGACGGGGTTGAGCAGGCGCGCGCCGAGCAGCAGGCCAGCGATGCCGCCACACTGGCACTGGCGTCTGCAATCACTGCGCTGCGCCCGCAGCTGTCTGAAAGCCTGTGCGCGATGCTGCTGGGCGCGATGAAGGCGATGCTCGAGCGGTCGAGCGGTTTTACCGCCCCCGATGCTGCCGTGCTGGAACGCCACGTCGCGTCGCTTGCCGCGCTGGTCACCAAGGATATGCGCGGCGCGGCGCTGCATGTGCACCCTGCTGATCTTGAACTGCTGGGCGATGCCGAATGCGGGCTGGTGCTCACCCCCGATACCAGCCTGCGCCGGGGCACCGTGTCGCTGAACCACGCCGATGGCTGGATCGAGCAGGGCACCCAGCCCATGCTCGATGCGCTGCAGGGCCTGATCGACGATATGGAGAGCGGCCAGTGATCGCCGCCCAGACCGAAGCCCTGCGCCAGTTCACCAACAAGATCGCCGCGCTTGAGGCGGGGCCGCGACGCATTGGACGGCTTGTCGCGCATGAAGGCGGGATGCTTGAGGTCACCGGCTTTGACTATCCCATCGGCTATGGCGGATCGCTGCGCACCGCCGATGGCCGCCGTATCCGGGCCGAGATCGCAGGCTTTCGCGGATCGCGCGCGATGATGGTGCCGCTGGAAAGCGATGCTGCATTGCGCAGCGGGGCGCGGGTTGAGCCCGATGCGCAGGCCAATATGGCCACCGTGGGCGAGGCGCTGCTGGGCCGCGTGATCGGTCCGATGGGCGAGCCGCTCGATGGCATGGGGCCGGTGATCGCACACGACCGCTGGCCGCTCGCCGGCAAGCGTGAGAATGTGCTCAACCGGGCGCGGGTGACCGAGACCATCGATCTTGGGGTGCGCGCGATCAATGCTTTGCTCACCGCCGGGCACGGCCAGCGCATCGCCATCGCGGCGGGCTCTGGCGTGGGTAAATCGGTACTGATCGGCCAGATCCTCAGCCAGGCCGAGGCTGACGTGATCGTCGTCGGGCTGATCGGCGAACGTGGCCGCGAGGTCAGCGATTTTGTCGAGACCAAAATGTCCGGGCCGATGAAGTCGCGCACCGTCACCGTGGCGGTGCCTGCAGATCATAGCCCGGTGCTGCGGCTGCGCGCCGCCTATCGCGCGACGGCCATCGCCGAATATTTCCGCAAGCAGGGCAAGCGTGTGCTGCTGATCATCGACAGCCTGACCCGCATTGCGCACGCGCAGCGCGAAATCGGGCTGGCGCTGGGCGAACCGCCGACGATGAAAGGCTACCCCCCGTCCGCACTCGCGCTGATCCCCAAGCTGGTCGAGCGCGCGGGCAATGACCGCGAAAGCGGCGGATCGATCACCGCGCTCTATACGGTGCTGGCCGATGGCGATGATCTGGACGATCCGATCGTCGATGGCGCGCGCGCGATTGTCGACGGGCATATCATCCTGTCGCGCTCGATGGCCGAACAGGGGATTTTCCCCGCCATCGATATCGGCAAATCGCTGAGCCGCGTCGCGACCGACATCATCAGCGATGATCATCGCGCCGCCATGGCCAATTTCCGCCGCATCTGGTCTGCCTATGAAGAAAACCGCGACCTGCTGCTGATGGGTGCCTATCGTGAGGGCAGCGATGCCAATATCGACGAGGCGGTTGCGCGCCGCCCCGAACTGCTCGATTTCATCCGCCAGGGCCCGCATGAGCCGGTCGATATGGCCAACAGTGTCGCGGCTCTGACCCAGGCATTTGCGCCATGAGCATCAAGCCCAAATCATGGCGCCGGGTGCATGCGGTGCGCGAGGCGCAGGTCAAGCTCGCGATTGGGGAGGCGGCGCAGGCGATGCGCAGCGAAGCGACGCTGATGAGTAACGCCGAGCGGCTCAAGCAGCTGCGCGACGGGGCATTTGATGCAGGCCATTGCGCCAGCGGGGCGTCTTTGCACGCGCAGCTGGAGCTCGGCCAGCGACTGATGCGGGCCGATGGCGAGATCAGCGCCGCACTGGTGCGCGCGCGGCAGCATCTTGCCAAGGCAGAGCGGCAACGCACTGCCGCCTATATCGAGCGCGAAACCACGACCAAGCTGCTGGATCGCGCACTGGCGCAGGGCGCAGCGGATGCTGATCGCAAGGCGGCACGCCTGCCGATCCGACGCAAAAAAGCAAAGGATACCGAGGAATGAGCGCTGATCTTATGCAAGCCTTGTCGGCTTCTTCTGCCCTGACGCTGCAATCTGGCACGCTTCCTGCTGGAAAGAACGGCATGAACCTTGACGCCAATCTGTTCGCGAGCCAACTCGCCACGCTGTCGACATCAGGTGCCGCTGGCCCGGTGCCGGGCGCGGGCGTTGTCGCTTCGACAATGGCCGCGCAGGCGTTCACCAACGCACAGGATGGCGTCACGCTGTCGCTGCCACCGGTGGTCACTGCGTCTGCAGTGGCGGTGACGACGCTTTCAGCGGATCAGCCCTTGCCGGCAGATGCCAACGCCAGCCAGATCATCGAACTCGCACTCACCGGCGCCGCCTCGCTGGCACCTGCTGCCACCCCTGGCTTTACCAAGCCCGGTAACGCCATGGGCTTGGCTCAGACCGTTGTTCCGGCTTCGGTTTTGGCGCAGGATGCGCCCGTCGCGGTGGAGGCTTCTGCAGGCGATATCACTCCTGCCAACTTGATCGCAGAAAGCGCACCTGCACCGATCGATGACTGGCGCAAGGGGCGGGAACCCGGTCACCGCGATCAGGAAACCATCGCCGCTGCTGAATTCATGGTCCAGGGCATGATAGCGGATGCATCCATACCACTGCCTGCCGCCGTGACGCTGCCCGCCGTCTCCGGTTCGGGCGGGATTGCCACAACTGCCGATCCCTATGCTGCGGCCAGCCAAGCCCCTGCAGAAGTTGCACCAGCGGTGGCTAATGGCGCTTCGGTTGTGGCTGGCTCGCTCACAAACACGCCTTCCGTGACGCACAGCGTGCAAGCAACGCCTGCTGCGCCGCCAGTGCCTGCTGCGCCGCCAGCGCCTGATGCATCATTGGTGGCTGCTCCCAGCCCAGTTTCAACGACACCCGCGCCGCTCGCGCCACAGGCACCAGCGGCTCAGGTCGCGGCACAGACAACGACCACGCCGCCGCCGCCTGCTGCGTCTTTGGCACCTGTTTCAGCGACACCTGCGCCGTTTGCGGCACAGGCAGCAACACCCACGCC
>NZ_JBGTFM010000328.1:0-2092 GCF_041747255.1 Blastomonas sp.
CAGCTGGTCGGACGCGGCTGGCGGGCCAGTTCCAGCGGAACTGTGGTCTGCTGGATCGCGCAGGCGAAAGCCGCGCGCCGGTCCACGCCGGGCACGAAAGAAGGCGACCAATGTCGCGACATCTGCCTCTGACCGCACACCCGGCCCGACATCAAAGCGAATCGCACAATCCGCCCACAGGCTGTTGCGCGTTTCATGACCCGAGGCGGCCTGGAAAATCTGGGTGGAAAACGCTCTGCTGGTCTGAGCTTCACGGCCAATGGCCAGCGGGAACAGCACATCGTCAAACGCCTGCATTGCAGCGTCTCCTTCTGCATCGAAGTCAAAATAGACAAAGCCGTCACGCACCACCTGCGGCAGCGCCCAGATAAGGGATTCGGCAACCCCGCGCGCCTTGCCCGCATCGACGGCTTGGGCAATTGCCGCCCAGACCGCACGATCTTCGGGCAACAGCACAAAGCCGGACATGTAGTGCTGCTGCCCCAGCGGATAGCCGAGCCGCTGTTGCATCACCTGCAGCCCGGTTTTCTGCGTGGCGAAACGCTGTTCGATCACCCAGTCGTAATCTTCGAGCTGCAGCACATCAAAAGCGGGCCAGGCCCAGCCAGTTGGCACATTGGCGCGGCGCGCATCGGGCGCGGCGTCATCGAGCACGGTCGGCAGATACACGAGCAGCAACGTTTCGACGGGCGCGGGTGCAAGCGCATCGCGCACCGCGTGGGCCAATGCGGCGGTCGATTGCGCCAGCAACACCCCCGCCTGATCGAGCATCACCTGCTGCGCCGCGTTCATGGCGCTGCGGATCGTCGGGATCGGCACAGCGACGGGTCCGAACGCGGCCAGCGCTGCATCATCATATAGGCAGATGCGGCCATCGGGCATGATCCACCACCAGGGCTCACCAATCTGGAAGCGCACCGGCAGGCCCGCTTGCTCAAGGATTTCTGCAAAGGCGATGCCGACCGACCTCAAATAGGCCATGGCATCGCCATTGGCGGGGCTGAGCAGTGTCGAGGGCGGCACCCAGCCCGTAAGCGCCGGATCGCCATTGTCGGCGCGCTGCTTCCACGCTGCCGGGCAGTGCGCATCGAACAGCTCGTAGGACAGCGAGACAATCGGGCTAAGCCCCCAGATCGCCGCGTGTTCGGCAAGGCTGCGATGCCACGCGGCGCAGGGCGGGTTGATCGCCATCGCCGCATCGCTCACCAGCAGCGCATCGCCCACGCGATCGAGCGCGAAATAATGGCTCATCCCGACATAGTGATTGAGCGATCCGCGATAGCCGAGGCCGATAACATTGCGGATCAGCCGCGCCGGGGTCTGGTTGAAGCTGTCATCATAAGCGGTGGCCATCGCCAGCCCGTGCGGCGGCACCAGCACATCGCCGATGGGCAGCATCGCCCGCGCGCCATCGCAGCGGATGTCGGTCAGTTCGACCCAGCCAGCGGCGGCTTCGGCGAGCGGTCCAGCCGTGCCGTCATAGCTTGGCGGCACCAGCGAGATGAACATCCGGTCGATGTCAAAGGGATGCACCGGGTCCGCTTCACCCGGCAGCAGGAAGCCGCCCGACAATGACGAGAACGCCAGGCTGATCTGCGCGTCGTCGGGCGTGCCGGTGGCATAGTTCCACAGCCGCACATACCAGCTGCGCTGATCGCCGGATGCATCGCGCCCCTCGATGGTTAGCGTTGGCCCGTGCACGGCATCGAGCGGCTTGACCCCGTGCGAGCGCCAGCGAAAGCTGAGCGTCGTATGTGCATAATCTCGGTCGGTCGCATAGGCGAGCAATGGGTGATCGAAGGTGTCTACGCTGTCCCAGATCAGCCCGGCCAGCGCATCGCGGTCATAAAATACGGTCTCGACGCGCAACGCATCGGGCGCGGTCGTGACCACCGATGCCATCATCGGGCGCGGGAAATTGACCGTCCAGAAACGAGGATCGAAGCGCTGGATATGGTCGGACTGCTGATCGCGGCGTTGCTCGCACAGCCAGAACGGCATGGCCTCAGCCCTCGCCCAGTGCGCGGCGCACCGCGCGTGCCACCTGACGGCTGGATGCCTGCAGCGCCTGCGACGATGACTGGCCGGGCGA
>NZ_JBGTFM010000329.1:0-3418 GCF_041747255.1 Blastomonas sp.
GCCGAGGCAAGTTCGCCCTGCGCCTGGGCGAGCGGATTGGGTGCACCGCCCGCGACGCCGCCGGCGATACTCTGCGGCGTGCCCGCCAGCTGGCCGTTGATTGCCGAAAGCGCGCTTTGCGCCGCGATCAGTTGCGAATCGATCTGGCTGATCTCAATCCGCCCCGCTTCCAGCCGCTGGCTGACCGATCCGACACCGGGCAGCAGCCCCAGGTTTTCGGTTTCAAACTTCACCCGTGCCTGTTCGGCAAGGTCGAGTTCCTTCTGTCGCTTGGCAATCTGCTCATCGAGAAAGCGCAGCGTATCAGTGGTGTCACCGCGTCCGCCTGCCAGATTTTCCTCAACAAAAATGTCGATCAGCTTCTGAACGATGTCGCGCGCCAGCGTCGCCGCCTCGCCATCGGAGCGGCCACCGGCTGACATGGTCGCGGAAATCTCAAACAGATTGTCCTGTTCCGACTTGATCTTGATCGCCGTGCGCAGGCCGCCGACGGCGCCCTCAATCTCGCGCGGGGTGACGAGGTTCTTGCCGTAATCCGTTCCGCGCACGACCTTTTCAAGGTTGGCGGCAGAGGTCAGCGTCTGCTCGACATTGTCGATCTGCTTCTGCCGGTCGACCGCGCTGATGCCAGTGTTCTCGGGCAAGATCGCCTTGTTCTGCACGAACAGCTTGGCCTGCGATTCATAGGTGTTGGGGATTAAAGCGACGGCCAGCCAGCCCACAACGCAGATCGCCCAGGCAATCGCCATTGCCAGCCAGCGCCGCTGCCAGACGCTGTGCACTGCGATCCGAAACTCGTCATAAAGGCCATTCATTGGTCAGGCTTTTCTTTCACACGGGCACAAGGCAAAAGCATTTGGTGGCGACAGGTGGTTCAAAACATACTGGTCGGGATGATGATCACGTCGCCGGGCTGCAACAGCACATTGGCGCGGCTGTCGCCCTTCTTGATCAGATCAGCCAGCTTGATCGGATATTCCTGCTGACGTCCCGATACCCGGTCGAAACGCACCAGCTTGGCCCGGTTGCCCGCCGCAAATTCTGACAGGCCGCCCACCGCGATCATCGCATCGAGCAAAGTCATGTTCGCGCGGAACGGGATGGATGCCGGTTTTTCGGTCGCCCCAACGATACGCACCTGCTGCGAGAACGTACCTGCAAAACTGTTGACGATCACCGAGACAATAGGTTCCTGAATGAACTGTGACAGCTGCAGCTTGATGTCTTCGGCCAGCATGGTCGGTGTCTTGCCGACAGCGGGCATATCGGTGATCAGCGGGGTGGTGATGCGACCATCGGGGCGCACCTGCACCTTCGCGCCAAGTTCAGGGTTGCGCCACACGAACACCGTCAGTTCATCGAGCGGACCGATAATATATTCCTCGCCCGGTCCATCGGAGAGCGAAACGAACGAGGCAGGCGGCAGCTGCGGACCTGACGGCGCAGTGGCGCAGCCAGCGAGCAATGCCGACGCTGCCAGCGTGGCAACCAGAGCTTTGACAAAGTTCAGCAAGTTCATCGCACAACCTCATGTTCGGCTGGCGTCACCGGCATTGCCATGCATAAGCAAGACCGGTTTCGCGCAGATTGGCATGAGCTATGCCGAAAAAGGGTGAACATAGCGTTAGTGTTTACAGGGCCGCGATGTTTTACACCGTGCGTCCCGTTTCGGTGCGGCGCGCGCGAGAAGCTTAAACCAGCAATTCGGCTGCCTTGCCATGGCCCAGAAAATCCGCCGGGCTGGCAGTCGCGCCATAGGCTCCGGCGCAGAACACCGCGACTAGGTCGCCCACCTCGGCCACCGGAAGATGCGCCTTGTCGGCCAGCCGGTCGAGCGGGGTGCACAGGCAGCCGACGACGCTGGCGACTTCGGCAGGCGCTGAGTCAAACCGGCTGGCGATGGCAACGGGATAGTTGCGGCGAATGACAGTGCCGAAATTGCCGCTCGCCGCCAGCTGATGGTGCAGCCCGCCATCGGTGACGAGATACAGCTCGCCATGGCTGAGCTTGCGGTCGACGATGCGGGTCAAATACACCCCCGCCTCGCCCACCAGCCAGCGCCCCAGCTCCATCGCAAAATGCGTGTCGGCAAGGATCGCGGGCAGGCTGGCAAAACGTTCGCCAAGCGCTGCGCCGACTTTCGCGATCTCCACCGGCACGTCGCCAGGAAAATAGGGGATGCCCATGCCGCCGCCGAGATTAAGATGTTCGGGCGCTTGCTCGACCGCCTCGGCCAGCTCTGCCGCCAATGCCAGCGTCTTGCCCTGCGTCTCAATGATCGCATCGGCATCGAGCGCCTGTGAGCCTGCGAAGATATGAAAGCCGCGCCAGTGTGCGTCGCTGGCCAGAATGCGCCGCACCACATCAGGGACTCTCGCCTGATCGATCCCGAACGGCTTTGCCCCGCCGCCCATGCGCATCCCCGATCCGCGCAGGTCAAAGTCGGGGTTGACCCGCACTGCCAGCCGGGGCTGCATGCCAAGCCGCGCGCCAATCGCAATGGCACGTTCGCATTCGCCCTCTGATTCCAGATTGATCGTCACCCCGGCGCGAATCGCCGCCTCAAGCTCGCGCTCGCGCTTGCCGGGACCGGCAAAGCTGATGTGCGCCGGGTCCATGCCTGCCGTCATCGCCAGCGCGAGCTCGCCCGCCGAGGCGATGTCGATTCCATTGACCAGCGCCGCCATATGCGCCAGCACCGGCGCGAAGGGATTGGCCTTCATCGCATAATGGATCGCCAGCCGCACGGGCATCGCAGCGCGCAACGCGGCTACGCGTTCCGTCAGCATCCGCGATGAATAGACAAAGCACGGCGTATCGCCCGCGCGCGCCACCAGATCGCTGGCCGTGATGCCCTGTATCGTCAGTTGCCCATCCATGCTGCCAAAGCCGGACGGTATCGGACCCAGTGGCTTCATGAACTGCGGTCCTCGATTTCGGCGACCAGCAACGCACGGTCGATCTTGCCATTGGGGTTTTTGGGGAAGGCTTCGCGCAGTTCGATGACCTTGGGGACCATGAACCCGGGCAGCTCGCGCTTCAACGCAATCAGCAGATCGTCTTTCAGCGCCTCGGGCCGGGGCACCGCGGCGGGCCGAACCAGCAGCAGGATCGACTGGCCCAGCTGCGCATCGGGAATGCCCAGCGCCACCGCCTCTGCGACGAGTCCGGTCGATGTCGCCGCGTCCTCGATTTCTGCCGGGCTGATCCGGTTGCCCGACGATTTGATCATCGCATCGCGTCGCCCGACGAAATACATCAGGCCTTGCGTATCGCGCCGTACCCGGTCGCCCGACCAGACCGCCATGCCGCCATGTTGCGAAAACGAAGGCGCGCGCCGGAACCGTTCCGCCGTGCGCGTCGCATCCTGCCAATAGCCCTGCGCCACCAAAGGTCCGGCGTGGACCAGCTCGCCCTC
>NZ_JBGTFM010000330.1:0-1649 GCF_041747255.1 Blastomonas sp.
GTGCGAGAGCTTGGTATGCGCCACCTGCAACTTGGTCTGCCGGCCACCCAGCATCGCCCAGTCCTCGCTCCAGTCGAACTGGAACGCCTCGCCCGCGGCGAACACCAGCGGCACGAACGTACCGCGCCCGCTGGTCTGCGCCTCGCGCTGCCGCTCGGCCTTCCAGGCCCTGACGAAGGCGGCAACGCGGCCATACGATCCGTCGTAGCCCAACACCACGAGGTCGGCGTGCATCTGCTTTGCTGTACGTCGCTGTTTGCGAGACTTGCCGCTCTCGGTCCGCAGCCAACCCCAAAGCTTCTCGGCAAATGGGTCAAGCCTGCTCGGCCGCTCGGGAACCTTGAACTTGGGTTCAACCGTCCCGCCACGCAGGTACTTGCGGATCGTGTTGCGCGACAAACCCGTGCGCCGTTCGATCTCCCGGATCGGCATCTCATCACGAAAGTGCCAGCGCCGGATAACGCTCAATAAAGCCATGTCGATCACTCCAATGTCCCCCGACTAAGCAGCCAGGGGGAAGGTGAGAACATGGGTCACTTCTCAGTGGAAATTATGTGCCTCCCGGGTCAGCTCTCAGTGAAAATCAACAGCCAAACGCCAGAAACCCAATAGCGGTGACCATGCCGACCAGCGCCGCCAGCAGTGCAGCAAGCTGCGCGAGCTCTCGCTGAGCCTGGTGCATATTCGGATTGGTCAGCTGATGCCCGTGGGGTTTCATCATGGCGTGCCTCGACTCAATGGACATTGCTCAGGCGTTCGATAACAAGAGCGATTCCCTGCCCGCCACCGATGCACATTGTCACAAGTCCATAGCGTCCGCCAATGCGTTCCAGCTCACAAAGTGCCTTGAGGGTTATGATCGCACCCGTCGCGCCGACGGGGTGACCAAGACCGATCCCACTTCCGTTCGGATTCACCTTGTCGGGCGAAAAGTTCAGCAGCTTGGCTACTGCGCATGCCTGCGCTGCAAACGCCTCGTTCGCCTCGATCACTTCGACCTGATCAAGTGAAATTCCGGCGCGCTTCAGGGCAATCGGGACAGCTTCAACCGGGCCCAGCCCCATGACCTCTGGTGCAACACCTGCATGGCCCCAGGCGACTACGCGGGCGCGAGGCCTCAGGCCCCTTGTCTTGGCGGCTGCCGCAGATGCCAGAACGAGTGCGGCACCCGCATCGTTGAGGCCACTGGAGTTTCCAGCCGTTACTGTGCCACCATCCTTGAAGAAGACCGGGTGGAGTTTGGCCAGACCCGCTTCTGACACGTCGGACCGGACGTGTTCGTCGACCTCGAAGAAGGTGCTCCCTCGCCGGGTTTTGATCTCAACTGGAACAATCTGGTTCCGAAATCGATCCTCCCGCTGCGCCAGCAATGCCCGCCGGTGGCTTTCGGCGGCGAGTGCGTCCTGCTCTTCCCGTGTGATGTTGTGCCGTTTGGCGATATTTTCGGCTGTAACACCCATATGCCCCGCACCGAAGGGATCAGTCAAAACGGCATTCATCGCATCGATCATTATGCCATCACCCATTTTTTGCCCCCAGCGCATCGACTTGGCGACGTATGGCGACTGGCTCATGCTCTCGACACCGCCTGCGACTGCGAAATCGCATTCATCAAGCGCAATCATTTGCGCCGCTGAAATAATGGCTTG
>NZ_JBGTFM010000331.1:0-6814 GCF_041747255.1 Blastomonas sp.
CACCATCGGCCAATCGCAGCGGTGCGATCAGTCCGACGACCGCCGCGCATGTCGCCGCGAGCCTCGGCGACGCCGTGCCGCTGATCATCGACGGCGGCGCGTGCAGCGCCGGACTTGAATCGACAATAGTTGCGCTGCGCAACTTTGATGGAAGACATGGATGGCAGTTGCTGCGCCCCGGCCCGGTCGACCCCGCTGACATCGCTGCGCTGCTTGGGCAAGCGGCCAGCCCGCTCGCCAGCCACACCATCGAAGCCCCCGGCCAGCTGGCCAGCCATTACGCGCCTTCCAAGCCGGTTCGGCTGAATGCGGCGCGTGCGGAGGCGGATGAGTGGCTGATCGGCTTCGGTACGGTGGCGGGGAACGACACGCTGTCGGCGTCGGACGATCTGGCAGAGGCGGCGGCGAACCTCTATGCGGCGCTGCACCGCGCTGATTTGTCTCCGATGCCGCGTATTGCAATCGCGCCCATCCCGGCTGACAACATGGGGGCGGCGATCAACGACCGGCTGCGACGGGCGGCGGCTTAGCCCTGATCACCCTCACCCTTCCCACTCCGCCTTGCGGTGCGGGCCCCTTCCCTCTCCCGGTGGGAGAGGGAGGGAGACGGCAGCGTCGCGAAACTAGCCCCCAAAGCCCTCGCCCTGCGGCCAGCCGGGGCCGCGATAGGCGATGACCTTGAACAGCGCGCCCATCTGTTCTGGTGCAACCAGCCGATCAAGTGCCACATCCAGCGCACCGGCCTGCGCCGGATCGGATTTCGCGAGCGCAGCGGCACGTGCGCCGATGCCCAGCGCCATCAGCCAGTCGCCCTGCGCCACTGGCCCCAGGCAATCGACATCGGCGGCGAGCGCGATCTGTTTAAGCTGCGCGAAATCAACCAGCGCGCTCAGGTCACACTCACCCGGATCGGCAAACGGATCGACCTGCTGGTGGTCGCGCACCGCCTGCAGCGTGCTTCCAGTCTGCGGCGCGGTATAGCCGTAATCGATGAACAGCGCCGTGCCGCCCTGCGCCTTCAACCGGGTGGCAATCTCGAACGCATAGCCGCTGGCCGCCGAGCAGGTCTCAAGGATCGTGCCGGGCGGGCTGGTGCACAGCTCTGCGCGCACGGCATTGTCCATCGGCCGTGCGCCGGCAACAGGCATGAACCGCTCGCCATTATGCACCACCACCCGCTCGCGCCAGCCCTGATCGGTGGCGACCAGCTGACGCACCGGCAGCGCATCCAGAAATTCGTTGGCGACCACCAGCAGCGGCCCCTCGCGCGGCACACTGTCGAGCGCATCGTGCCAGCGTGCCTCAGGAACCCGCTCGCGCTGGATGTGGCGCAGCCGTTCGCTGCCCTCGATCAGGTGGACCTGAGGGCTCAGCCCGAACTGCGCCATCGCGCGCAACGCGTCCCTGGCCAGCGTGCCGCGTCCCGGCCCCAGCTCGACATAGTGGCATGGGCTTGGCTTGCCCGCGCGCAGCACCTGATCGGCGAGCCAGATGCCGACCATCTCGCCAAACATCTGGCTGATCTCGGGCGCGGTGATGAAATCGCCGGTGGCGCCCAACGCTTCGCGCTTGCCGTAATAATGCGCGTTGGCCTCTGCCATGTAATGCGCGACGGTGATCGGGCCGGTCGCGCTGATCAGCCTGCGGAAAATGGCGTCGAGCCCGGGTGTATCGCCATTGCCCGTCATCATCAGGCGGTCGCGGGCAGCGGCTTGACGGTCCTCCCGCGCGCGCTGAACATCAGATACAGACCAATCAGGATCATCGGCACGGTCAGCCACTGGCCCATGCTGAGCCCGGTCTGCTGCGCCAGAGTGACCAGATGCGCATCGGGGTTGCGGAAATATTCGACAAAGAAGCGGCTGGCGCCATAGCCCGCCATGAACACACCACTCAGGAACCCGGGGCGATGGCGCGCATCGGTTTTCCAGAACAACACGCCCAAGATGACCGCCAGCAACGCGCCTTCAAGCCCCGCCTCATACAGCTGGCTGGGATGGCGCGGGAGGCCTTCAGGATCGGTCGGGAAAATGATCGCCCAGGGCACATCGGTGGGCCGCCCCCACAGCTCAGCATTGACGAAATTGGCGAGCCGCCCGAACAACAGGCCAAAGGGCACGACACACGCGACGTAATCACCCACGCGCAGGAAGCTGAGGCCATTGCGCCAGGTGAGGAACAGGATCGAGACGATCACCCCGATCAGCCCGCCGTGGAAAGACATGCCGCCCTCCCACACCTTGAACACTTCCAGCGGGGTCGCCAGCAGATCGGGCCGGTAGAACGCGATATAGCCAAGCCGCCCGCCAAGGATAATGCCCAGCGTCGCATAGAGCATCAGATCATCGGCATGGCGCTGCGCCATCGGCGCGCCGGGCTGCTTGAGCAGCTTGCCCATGTACCAATAACCGAGCAGGATGCCGAACAGATAGGCGAGCGAATACCATTTGAGCTGAAACCCGCCAAGGCTGAGCGCAACCGGCGACAGTCCCAGCTCCTCAAAACGGATCGGCTGTGACGCTACGGCGCTGGCAGTATCGGCGGCAAGCGCCAGAAAGGGCAGGATCAAGGCTTTTCCCCACGGATTTTCCCCTTCATAAGGGCTGCCCAGGGGTACTGGCAAGCATAAGCGAAAGAGGAGAGATGGACGATGGCGACCGAGCTGGACCAGATGATGGACGAGGCGATCAAGGCCTTGACCGGCGAAGGTGGCATGTTGCCGTTGACGCATTTCGAAAAATACGGCGAGAAATTGCCGATGATTGCGGTCGCCCCGCCCGCGCTGTCGCATTTCTTTGCCTATTTCTGCGCGCAAAATGCCGACAAGGAATTTCTGGTCGATGGCGACACCCGGCTGACCTTTGCCGAGACTTATGCTGCCGCGCGCGGTGTGGCCGCCGCGCTGGTCGAGGGCCACGGCATCGCCAAGGGCGACCGCGTGGGGATCGCGGCGCGCAATTCCGCAAACTGGATCATCGCCTTCATGGGCACACTGATGGCAGGCGGTGTCGCCACCCTGCTCAACGGCTGGTGGCAGGGGGTCGAGCTGTGCGCCGGTATTCGCGATGTCGAATGCGCGCTGGTGCTGGCCGATGACCGCTGCTCGGCAAAGATCGCCGAATGCGGGAATATCGGCGGCGCGCGCGTCATTACGTTCAGCCATGATGGCCCGCCCGCCAATGGCCTGTCCGCCGTGCTGGCTGCCGGCGGCAGCGCTGCGACGGTGCTGCCCGACCTGTCAGGCGATGATCTGGCGACGATCCTGTTCACATCGGGCTCCACCGGGCAATCAAAGGGTGCTTATTCGGACCACCGTGGGGTCGTGCAGGGCACCTTCAGCTATCTTGCGCAGACGCTGATGGCGCTCAGCATCGCCACCCGCATGGGCAAAGCGCCCGAGGGTCAACCCGCGACGCTGCTCAACGTGCCGCTGTTCCACGTGACCGCCGAAGTGCCGGTGCTGCTGCAGAGCTTTGCCATCGGGCGCAAGCTCGTGCTCATGCCCAAATGGGACGCGCAAGAGGCGATGCGTCTGATCGAGGCGGAGAAAATCACCTATTTCGTCGGTGTGCCGCTGATGAGCTACGAAATGGCGACGCACCCCAGGCGCGACCAGTATGACCTGACCAGCTGCGTCACCTTTGCCGCAGGCGGTGCGCCGCGCCCGGTCGAGCATGTCCGGCGGATCAAGGAGACGATGGACTGGGCGTTCCCGATCCTGGGCTATGGCCTCACCGAAACCAACGGCATCGGTTGCGGCAATTTCAACGAGAACTATATTGCCAAGCCCGACAGCACCGGCCAGCCATCGCGCCCGCTGGTCGACCTTGCGATCCTGGACGACAACGGCCATCCGCTGCCCAGCGGCGCGGTCGGCGAGGTCGCCATCCGCTCGGTTGCCAATTTCCTGGGTTACTGGAACAACCCTGAGGCAACGCGCGCCGCGATCATGCCCGATGGCTATTTCCGCACCGGTGATCTGGGCTATCTTGATGCCGACAATTACCTGTTCATCGTTGACCGCAAGAAAGACATCATCATTCGCGGCGGCGAAAACATCAGCTGTGTCGAGGTGGAAGCCGCGATCTACGCGCATCCCGGCATCGCCGAGGCGAGCGTTTTCGGCATCCCCGATGAGCGGTTCGGCGAGATTGTCGGCGCGGTCTATGTCGCGCGCGACGGCGAAACTGTGACCCCTGATGATCTGCTCGGGTTTCTCAGCGATCAGCTTGCCGCCTTCAAGGTGCCTGCCAAGCTGTGGCAGACCGATGAGGCACTGCCGCGTCTGGGGACCGCAAAGATCGACAAGGTGGGGCTGCGCAAGGCCTATCAGGCGCAGGCAAAGGCGGAGGCCTGACCGGAAAACAGCTGCTGCGGGATGACAATCCGCTGATCACCCCCTAGATCAGTTGTGCCCATGACCACTGTCCACAACCAGCGCGCGATCATTGATCGGCGGGCAATCGACGCCCGGATCTCCACGCTGGCGCAGGACAGCGCCGATCGTGCGCGCGGCGAGGTCGTCACCATCTTGCGCGATGCATTGGCCGATGGTCGCGCGGAGATTGCCCGGCGGCTGGTGGACAGCCCGGCATCGGGGCACGAATGCGCCGCCGCACAGGCGTTTCTGATCGATCAGATCGTCCGGCTGATCCACGATTATGTGGTGCGCTTTCAGTACCCTGTCGCCAACCAGAGCACCGGCGAGCATTTCTGCATCGCGGCGGTGGGTGGTTATGGACGCGGCGAAATGGCGCCGCACAGCGATGTCGATATCGCGTTCCTGACGCCGATGAGAAAGAACAGCTGGACCGAACAAGCGATTGAGGCGGTGCTGTATCTGCTGTGGGATCTTGGGCTGAAGGTCGGCCATTCGAGCCGCTCGCTCGATGAAATGGTGCGCCAGGCCAAAGGTGACCTCACCATCCGCACCGCGCTGCTTGAGGGCCGCTATGTCTGGGGCGATCAACAGATCTACAAGCAGGCAGGCGCGCTGTTCTGGAAAGAGGTTGTCACCGGCACCGCGCGCGATTTCGTCACGCAAAAGCTTGTCGAACGCGACACCCGCCACAAGAAGATGGGCGATAGCCGCTATGTCGTCGAGCCCAATGTCAAGGATGGCAAGGGCGGGCTGCGCGATCTGCACACCCTCTACTGGATCGGCAAATACATCCATCAGGTGCGCTCGGCGGCGGAGCTGGTCGACGCCGGGCTGCTGACGATCACCGAATTTCGCGGCTTTCGTCGTTCGGCCAATTTCCTGTGGGCGGTGCGCTGCCATCTGCACGATATCACCGGGCGCGCCGAAGACCGGCTGACCTTCGATCTGCAGCGCGAGGTGGCGACCCGGATGCGCTTTGCCGACCGGCCGGGCAAGTCGGCGGTCGAGCGCTTCATGCAATATTACTTCCTGAACGCCAAGCGGGTGGGCGACCTTACGGGCGTGTTTCTGGCACAGCTCGATGACCAGTTTGCCGAACGCAACCGCCGGTTCATCCCCGCGATCTTGCGCAGGCGACCGCGCCGGCTGGCCGGCTTCGTGCTTGATCGTGGACGGCTGGCGCTGCCACACGCGGGCTTCTATCGCGAAGACCCGGTGCGGCTGATCGAGATCTTCCACCTTGCCGACAAGCACCGGGTCGAAATTCACCCCGCAGCGATGCGGCAGGCGAGCCTCGATGCCGGGTTGATCGATCATCAGGTCAAGGCCGATCCGCGCGCCAACGCGCTGTTTCTTGACGTGCTGTGCAGCCCGCGCGACCCCGAAATGGTGCTGCGCTGGATGAACGAGGCCAACGTGTTCGGCAAATTTGTGCCCGATTTTGGCCGCGTCGTCGCGCAGATGCAGTTCGACATGTATCACCATTATACTGTGGACGAACATTCGATCCGCGCCATCGGCCTGCTCGCTAAAATCGAATCGGGTGACCTGAAAGACGACCATCCACTGGCCCATGCGATCATGGACAAGCTGGTGTCGCGCCGGGTGCTGTTCGTCGCGACGCTGCTGCATGACATCGCCAAGGGGCGGCGCGGCGATCACAGCGTGCTGGGCGCAGAGGTTGCGCTGAAGCTCTGCCCACGGCTGGGGCTGAGCGAGGCCGAGACCGAGCAGGTCGCCTGGCTAGTGCGCCATCACCTGCTGATGTCTGCCACCGCGTTCAAGCGTGACCTTACCGATTACAAGACCATCGCCGATTTTGCCGCCATGGTGAAAAGCCCCGAGCGGCTGAAGCTGCTGTTGGTGCTGACGGTGGTGGATATCCGCGCGGTGGGGCCGGGCATCTGGAACAGCTGGAAGCGCCAGCTGCTCGGCAACCTGTATGAATCGACCGAGGAGGTGCTGCGGCTGGGGCACAAGCAGCATGGCCGGCGCGAACGCGTCAAGGCCAAGCAGGAGGCGGTGCGCGCCGCGTTGAGCATAGATGACGGGCGCTTTTCCCAGATCGCACGCAAGCTGGACGACGCCTATTGGATCGCCGAGCCCGAAGACATCATCGTCCAGAACCTGCGCCTGATCGATCAGCACGAAAGCGATCCGCTCGCGGTATCAGCTGAATTTTATCCGGCGCGCGGTGCGACGCTGGTGACGGTGAGCGCGGCGGATCACCCCGGCATGTTCTATCGTATCGCAGGCGGCATCCACCTGGCCGGGGGCAATATCATCGATGCGCGCATCCACACGCGGCGCGATGGCATGGCGCTCGACAATTTCCTGGTGCAGGATCCGCTCAGCCGCCCGTTCATGGAAGAAGCGCAGATCACGCGGCTGAAGCTTGCCATCGGCGATGCGCTGTCGAACCGCGTGGCGCTC
>NZ_JBGTFM010000332.1:0-12944 GCF_041747255.1 Blastomonas sp.
GGCGGATCGCCGCATCGCCTTCGCTACGCGCGAAATGACACAGGTTCGCCGCGTAGATGGGTGACCCGAAGGCGGTCATATAGGCGCGCGGCAGCTGTGGCTGGCCACGAAGCAATGCACCAGCCATGCCCGGGGTGACCAGCCCGATATGGTCGAGCACATCCAGCCCAAGCTTTTTCCCGATGTCTGTCAGCAGCGCCGGACCCGCCATCGTCCGCGCAATCGCGCCGGGCGCGGCATTGCGGATGCACGCTGTAATGGCGCTGCGATAATCGGCCAGTCCACTGCCGTCGGCAGGCGCGCCCAGAATCGCGCCGTTCACGCCCTCGCCTGTCACCCTGATCTCCCCGCGCGCACTGACCAGCGGGGTTAACTCGCGAATGGCGGTGAGGCGGGTGATGGGCGGCAGCCTCAGCCGGCCGGGTGCGAAAACCAGCACATCGGCATCGACCCAGACCACCGCGTCGCAGCCCGCATCAAGGCAGCGCTGCATCCACAGGGTGCGGGCAAGATCGGTCAGCGGCCCGATCTGCGCGCCGCATTTTGCGCGGAACCAGTCGGGCACCGGATCGAAGAACCGGTCGGTGAACACATAGTCGTGGCCGTAGACACCAGCCCATTCGCGCACCGATTGCAGGCACATCTCGATCCAGCGCGGCCGCGCGTCCGCCTGATAGCCCTGCAATACCGTGCACCGCTGCCTGGTCATCACGCCCCACTTCGCATCAATGAAAAGCCTAGAACGCCCATACGAAAAAATCTATCGCTCGAACGATGATCAAGCCCCCGCTATCGCCCGACCGTTTCAATGAGGACGCTGCTACCTATACGGTGCGCGGTGCGGATACGCCCGACCTTGATGCCGGGGTCGCCGCGATCCGCACGACGCTCAAGACACTGCCCTCGCGCCCCGGTGTTTACCGGATGATCGATGCGCGCGGCGATGTGCTGTATGTCGGCAAGGCGCGCGCACTGCGCAACCGCGTGAGCAACTATACGCAGGTTGAACGGTTGCCGCGCCGCCTGCAGCGCATGGTCGCGCAGACCCGGTCGATGATGATCGTCACCACCAACAGCGAAGCCGAGGCGCTGCTGCTCGTGGCGCAGCTGATCAAGCGCTATCGCCCAGCCTACAACGTGCTGCTGCGCGACGACAAGAGCTTCCCCTATATCCTGCTGCGTGAGGATCACGACTTCCCGCGCATGTCCAAATATCGGGGTGCGCAGAAGTACAAGGGCCAGTATTTCGGCCCCTTCGCCAGCGCCGGATCGGTGACCAGCACCTTGAATTCGCTGCAGAAGCTATTTCTGCTGCGCTCGTGCTCGGACAGCTTCTTCGCCAACCGCTCGCGGCCCTGCCTGCTATACCAGATCAAGCGCTGCTCGGCGCCGTGTGTCGACCGGATCAGCAAGGATGATTATGCGGCGTTGGTCGCCGATGCCCGCGCCTTCCTCACCGGCAAATCGACCGATGTGCAGGCCAAGCTCGGCGTGAGGATGGAGGCGGCGGCGGCGGCGCTCGATTTCGAAAGCGCGGCAGCCTATCGCGACCGGCTCAAGGCGCTGACCTTCATTCAGGGCAGCCAGGCGGTTAACGCGCAAGGGATCGCCGATGCCGATGTGTTCGCGATGGCCAGCCAGGGCGGCACGGTGTGCATCCAGGCGTTTTTCATCCGCGCCGGGCAAAACTGGGGCCACCGCAGCTTCTTTCCGGCGCATGTGCAGGAGCTCGACGAGGCGGAAATTCTCACCAGCTTCCTGATGCAGTTTTACCAAGACATGCCGCCGCCGCGCCTGATCCTCACCGATCGCGCGCCATTCGAGTGCGATCTGGTGGTCGAGGCACTGTCCGCGAACATGTCGCACAAACTTGAGCTGCTGGTGCCGCAGCGCGGCGAGCGTAAAAGGCTGATCGAACAGGCGCAGCGCAACGCGCTCGAGGCGCTGCAGCGGCGCGTCGCGGAAAGCGCCAGCCAGGCAAGATATCTCGCCGAGATGGCCGAACTGTTCCGGCTCGATGGCCCGCCCGGTCGCATCGAGGTCTATGACAACAGCCATATCCAGGGCACCAACGCTTTAGGCGCAATGGTTGTCGCGGGGCCCGAGGGCTTCCGCAAGGCGGCGTATCGCAAATTCAACATCAAACGCGCCGAAACCGTGCCGGGCGATGACTATGCGATGATGCGCGAGGTGTTCGAACGCCGTTTCGCGCGCGCGCAGAGCGAGGACCCCGACCGCCGCGGCGGCGACTGGCCCGATCTGGTGCTGATCGACGGCGGCAAGGGCCAGTTGCACGCTGCGATGGAGGCGTTGCAGGGGCTGGGGATCGAGGACGTGGCGCTGGTCGGCGTCGCCAAGGGGCCGGATCGCAACGCGGGGCGCGAAACCTTCTTCATGCCCGATGGCCGCGAGTTCACCCTGCCAACCAACAGCCCGGTGCTGTTCTATCTCCAGCGGCTGCGCGACGAGGCGCACCGATTTGCCATCGGCGCGCATCGCGGCAAGCGCAAGGCAGCGATGACCAGCAGCCCGCTCGACGAGGTGCCCGGCATCGGTCCGGCGCGCAAGCGCGCGCTGCTGATGCACTTCGGCACCGCCAAAGCAGTGCGCAGCGCAAGCCTGGATGACCTGCAAAAGGCCCCCGGCGTGTCAAAGACGATGGCGCAGAGCATCTATGACTATTTCCGGGGGTGATTGCATTTCTATACCATTATGGTATAATTTCGACCCATGCAGTTCGAGTTCGATCCGGCGAAGAGCGCGCTGAACAAGAGAAAGCACGGTATTGATTTTGCCGAGGCTCAGGCACTCTGGGAAGATGACGATGCCATGATCATCTCGGCTCGCAGCGAAAGCGAAGAGCGCATTGCGTTGGTTGGTCGAATTGGTTCGAGAATTTGGGTGGCGTTTGTGACCATGCGAAGTGGAGTATATCGCATCATTTCAGTGCGTCGCGCGCGCAAATATGAAGTTGAGGATTATGAACGGCAAATCGGCAACAGCTGAAGAACTGGACCGCATGTTCGACGATGGCGAAGACATCAGCGAATATCTGGATTGGTCGACCGCACGTCGGTTGCATGAGCCCGCCAAGCGGGTCAATGTGGATTTTCCCGGAGACATTGTGTCGAAGCTGGATCGTGCAGCAAAGCGTCGCGGCGTCTCGCGTCAGGCATTGATCAAGATGTGGGTGGTCGAGCAACTTGATAACGAGGCCAAGCTCGACAACGCCGCTTGACCGCGCTTAACGCACTCAATGCCCGTCATCCGCACTCCCGCCATCGTCTGCACCGTGCGGAGGCATGGGGAGCATGGTGCGGTGGTGCGGGTGTTTACGCCTGATCATGGCCTGCAGGCGGGCTACGTGCGTGGCGGGCGCTCGACGGCGCTGCGACCGGTGCTGATGCCCGCCAATGTGGTGACGGCGGAGTTGCGTAGCCGGGTCAATGAGCAGCTCGCCAGCCTGACGGTCGAACTCGCTGCCAGTCGCGCGCCTTATTATACTGAGCCGCTCGCCGCTGCCGCGTTCGAGTGGGTAACATTGCTGACCGCAGCGGTGGCGCCCGAGGATCAACCTTTCCCGCGCCTCTATGCCGCATTGTCGGCGTTGCTCGATCTGGTGTGCGCCGCGCCATCGGCACGCTGGTGGGTGCGCGCGATGGTCGATTATGAGGCGCTGCTGCTCGCCGAACTGGGCTTCGGGCTTGACTTGACGCGCTGCGCGGTCACCGGGGGGCGCACCGATCTTGCCTATGTCAGCCCGCGCACGGCACGCGCAGTGTCCTTACATGCCGCCGGGGTCTATGCCGAAAAGCTGCTGCCACTGCCTGCCTTCATGACGACCGATGCCGAGCCCGACTGGGAGCAACTGCTGCAGGGCTTTGCGCTCACCGGCCATTTCATCGAGCGCCAGTTCTTTGCCGACCGGCGCGCCGATGTGCTCGCAGCGCGGGGGCTGATGATCGACCGGGTGAAAAGGATTGCCGTTTAAAGACGAAGGTTGCCTGACAGGTGCGCCGGCGGCTATGCGCGCGGCACGCATTGGAGGGCATCCGCGCATGAAAATAGCCATTCTACCCGGTGACGGCATCGGTACCGAGATCATGGCCGAGGCGGTGCGGGTTCTCGAAGCACTCGATCTGCCGGGCATGGAATTGCAAGATGGCCTTGTTGGCGCTGCGGCGTGGCGCGTCCATGGTCATCCGCTGCCACCAGAAACGCTCGCGCTGATGCACGAATGCGATGCGATCCTGTTCGGCGCGGTGGGCGATCCTGAATGCGATGCGCTGCCGCGTCACCTGCGGCCCGAGCAGGCGGTGCTGGGGATGCGCAAGGAGCTGGGGTTGTTTGCCAACCTGCGGCCCGCCAAGGTGTTTCCAGGGCTTGAGGATCGCTCCTCGCTGCGCGCAGAGGTGGCAGGCGCCATCGACTTGATGATCGTGCGCGAGCTCAATGGCGACGTCTATTTCGGCGACAAGGGCATGCGCACCACGGCGATTGGCGAGCGCGAAGGCTATGATATCATGTCGTATAGCGAAAGCGAGGTGCGTCGCATCGCGCATGTCGCGTTCCGCACCGCGCGGGGTCGCCGAGGGCAGCTGTGCTCGGTGGATAAGGCCAATGTGCTCGAAACCTCGCAGTTGTGGCGCGAAGTGATGATCGAGGTAGCGGCCGATTATCCTGATGTCACGCTCGACCATATGTATGTCGACAACGCCGCAATGCAGCTGGTGCGTGAACCGGGACGGTTTGATACGATTGTAACGGGAAACCTGTTTGGTGATATCTTGTCCGATCAGGCGAGCATGTGCGTCGGCTCGATCGGCCTGCTCGCGTCGGCCTCGCTCGGCACGCAGCAGACCGCGTCCGGCACCAAGGGGGCATATGAGCCAATCCACGGCAGCGCGCCTGATATCGCGGGCAAGGGGCTCGCCAATCCGGTGGCGATGATCCTGTCAGCGGCGATGATGTTGCGCCACAGCTTCGCGCTGGAGACCGAGGCGTTGCGGATCGAGACCGCAGTGGCGGACGCGCTCAATGCAGGCGCACTGGGCGGTGATCTGGGCGGCAACATGGGCACGCGGGCGATTGGCGATGCAGTGCTCGCGGCTTTGGGATAGTGATAACAAAGTAGCAAAGAACTTAAACATGAAAGACAGGGTATGAAGCGCAGAGCAGGACAAGACCCCGCGATTACCAGCCGCTGGCGGCCAGCCACGCGCGCGATCCGTGGCGGCACCGCGCGGAGCGAATTTGGCGAGACGTCCGAAGCTCTGTTCCTCACCTCGGGCTTTGCATACGATTGCGCCGAAGATGCCGCCGCACGCTTCAATGGCGAGCAGGACGGCATGACCTATTCGCGGCTGCAGAACCCGACGGTAGAGATGCTCGAACAGCGTATTTCGCTGATGGAGGGGGCAGAGGCCACGCGTTGCATGGCGAGCGGCATGGCGGCGATGACCGCAGCGTTGCTGTGCCAGCTGCAGCACAGCGACCATGTCGTGGCGGGCCGCGCATTGTTCGGATCGTGCCGCTGGCTGACCGATACGTTGCTGCCCAAATTTGGCATCGAGACGACGATCATCGATGGGCGCGAGACCGACCAGTGGCAAGCGGCGATCCGCCCCAATACCAAGGTGTTTTTCTTCGAAACCCCGGCCAACCCGACGATGGACATCATCGACATCAAGGCCGTTTGCGACATCGCGCGCGCGCATGGCATCGTGTCGGTGGTCGATAACGCCTTTGCCACCAACGTGCTGCAGCGGCCGATGGAATTTGGTGCTGACGTGGTCGCATACAGCGCGACCAAGATGATGGACGGGCAGGGGCGCGTGTTGGCGGGCGCGGTGTGCGGTAGCGACGATTTCATCAACAACACGCTGCTGCCCTTCACCCGCAACACCGGGCCGACGCTGAGTGCGTTCAACGCATGGGTGGTGCTGAAAGGCCTGGAAACGCTCGACCTGCGCATCCGCCGCCAGAGCGAAAATGCGCTGAAAGTCGCGCAGTTTCTCGAAGGGCGGATCGAGCGGGTCAATTATCCGGGGCTGCCCAGCCATCCACAGCACAACCTCGCCATGGCGCAGATGGAGGCGGCGGGACCGATCTTCTCGGTCTATCTCGGCGGCGGCAGGGCGCGCGCGCACGGCCTGCTCAACGCGCTGCAGCTGGTTGATATCTCAAACAACATCGGCGATTCGCGCTCGCTGATGACGCACCCCAGCTCGACCACGCATCATGGTCTAGGCGAGGAGGCGCGGCTCGCCGTCGGCATTACCGAAGACATGCTGCGGCTCAATGTCGGGCTCGAGGATGTCGATGATGTAATCGATGATCTTGATCATGCGCTGAAGGTGGTGGGGCATTAAGGGATTCAGGCTCGGGTAGCCTAGCACCGCAGCCATCGGCGCATTTGCCCCTCCACCATCCTTTTCGGATGGTCCCCCTCCCCGAGACAAGCTCGGGGAGGAATTAGGCAGCAAATCCTCCCACAGCTTGGCTGGGGGAGGGGGACCGTTTGCGCAGCAAATGGTGGAGGGGCCTTGCGCCGACGTTGGTGAAATAGGCCCTTGCTTCAGTGCTGCGCGCTGACACCTCGACGAGACACGCTCGAGGAGGATTTATGCGGATGCCCCCTTCCACGCGCTGCGATTACGCGCCATACTATCAGCATGGAGCGTTTCTTCCCTCATGCGGCGACATCGCACGGCATCACGGTGCGGGTTGCGGTCAGCTTTTTGCCTGATCGTTCGCGGGCGGATAGCGCGCGCTGGTTCTGGTCATATCACATCCGCATTGAAAACCATTCGGACCTCAATGTGCAGCTGCTCACCAGGCATTGGGTGATCACCGATGGTCGCGGCGGAATGCAGCAGATCGACGGGGAGGGCGTGGTTGGCGAACAGCCGGTGATCGCCCCCGGCAAGGCGCACGATTATGTCTCGGGCTGCCCGCTTGGCACGCCGACCGGGCGGATGGAGGGGGTTTACCGGATGCTGCGCAGCGACGGTGATGTGATCGCGGTCGAAATTCCGCACTTTCCGCTGGTCGCGCCTGCGGTTGCCGATTAGCCAACGCCTGAGATGAAGCGAACGCACCTTCCGCTTAACGGCCTGCGCGTGCTTGACGCTGCGGCACGGCACCTGAGCTTTACCCGCGCCGCCGATGAGCTGGCCGTGACGCCTGCCGCTGTCGGCCAGCAGATCCGCGCGCTTGAGGACATGCTGGGGGTGGTGCTGTTCCGCCGCACCCCCAAGGGGCTGGAGCTGACCGATGAGGCCGGGGCCGGGCTTGACGCATTGCGCAGTGGGTTTTTGCAGTTCGAAGAGGCGGTGCGGGCCATGCAGCAGGGCCAGTCGAGCTTTCGGCTGACCATCGCGGTGCCGCGCGATTTTGCCGCCAAATGGCTGCATCACCGGTTGATCGGCTATGCGGCTGACAACCCGGATATCCGCTACACGCTCGTCTCGGGCGACAGCGACATCGACTTTACCGAAGCGAACCTCGATTGCGCGATCCGGCTGGGTGATGGCCCCGGCGATCTTGAGGGTGCGATGATCGGCCCGCAGCGGTTTGTCACCGTTGCCGCGCCGGGATACGCGGGTGATGCGCGCATATCATGGCCGGGGTGCAGCAGCGACCAGACGGCAGACTGTGAGGGTACCGACACCGGCACCGTGATGCAGGTGGCCGATGCCGGGCTGGGCATCGATGCGGCGATCGCCGGCTTTGGGAGCGTCTCTGCGCCATGGCTGCTGGCCGAGCGCGACATCGCCGAAGGGCGGCTGGTGGCGCTGGGCGAAGCGCGTCCCGCGCGCCGCGCGTTCTGGATTGTCGCTCCGACCCCGCAATGGCGCCAGAAAAAGGTCAAGGCGCTGGTTGCCGCGCTGACCCAGCCGTGAGTGCCCTTCCGGTCCTTGTCAGCGACCGGCTGGTGCTGCGTCAGGTGCGCATCGACGATGCCGATGCCCTGTTCGGCGTGTTGTCCGATAGCGAGCTGATGCGGTGGTGGTCATCAGGCCCGCACCGCTCGGTCGATGAAACCCGTGCGTATCTTGAACCGGCGGCGAACGGCGACTGGCGCTGCTGGGCAATTACGCTGGCGGGCAATGATGAGGCGCTGGGCTGGGTCAACGCGCATCACCGTCGGGCGAATGTGGTTGAGATCGGCTATATTCTGGCACGCGCGTGCTGGGGCCGGGGCATTGCCCGCGAGGCGGTGGCGATGCTGCTGGACCAGGTGTTGATCGCCGAGGGTGAGCGCCGGGTGTTTGCTGACGTTGATCCCGAAAACACCCAGTCTATTGCGTTGCTGAGCAAAATCGGTTTCCAGCTGGAAGGACGGCTGCGCGCCGAATGGGAGACGCACATTGGCGTGCGCGACAGCCTGATCTATGGCCTGCTGCGCGATGAGTGGGCGCAGCGCACCGGGGTGACGCAGGACCTTGGGGCGTGAGGGCACTGCGCGTCGCCGCTGCCGCGCTTGTCACCGCGCTGCTCGGCGCGACACCGGCACTGGCGGGCACGCCCTATCCGCAGAACTATATCTGCCCGCTGGGCGGCGAGGAATTCACGCTCGAATCGACCATGAGCTATTCGACCTGGGGTCAGCGGCCCGACGGCAAGCCGTTTGGCAGCTGGATTACGCCCTTCCCGCTGCCGCAATGCCCGTCCAACCGGCTGATCATGTTCGATGACTTCACCCAGGCCGAGCTTACGGCGCTCGAGCGTTTGATTGCTGATCCAGCGTATCTGCAGATCGTCAACGCCCAGCCGTTATACTACGCGGCGTTCTGGCTTGCGGAGCGCTTGCAGCGACCGGTCGAGCAACGTGCCAACCTGCTGATGCAGGCGGTCTGGCAGTCCGAAGTGCCCAGCGACGCGCGCGAGACGATGCTGCGCCGCTTCGCTATCTTTGTCGATGCCGAACTGGCAGACGATACGTCTGCAGCGGCGCTGGGCATCCGTGCATTTGGTGCCAACGCCTATCGTGAACTGGGCGAGTTCGAGACCGCGCAGGCCCGTCTGCTTGCCGTCCGCGCGCTGCTCGCCGATGGCGCGAACAAGGCCATCGATGCCGAGACCCGCGAAGGGGTGACCGATTATCTCGACCGGCTCGAACCGGTGATCGCGCGCCGCGACACTGCGCTGGAGCCGCTCGATTTCGTGCCGGAGGAGCGCGCGATCTCGCAATGCGTGATCTATCGCGCGCGGCTGACGGAATGGGAGCGCGATTTCTGCAACGCCCCGCAACGCGCAGCGCGGGTTAACGAGGAAATGCAAACGTTTAAAGGCGGGCAGCAGGGTCTTGATCCCCGCTAAACGCAGGCGTCAATCGCGCGTTTGCTCCAGCTGATCGAGCAACCGCGTCATCAGGTCGGTGAATTGCTGCTGGTTGATGTCCGCCGCGCTGTTGTTCCACAGCCCGGCAACTATGAACCGGCGTCCTGCTTTGCTGTGCGCGACGAAGCTCATCGCCATCACGCCGGGTTCCGACCCGCCCTTTTAGCCCAGATACGCCCAGCGTCGGGCGTTGTCGGGGGCGATGCCGGGGTTGTTCTTCAGGATGGCGCGGGTGACCGGGTGCGCATCGCGTTCCAGTATCGCCAGCAGGCGGGCAATGTCTTCGGGACTGGCAAACCATTCGATGGTGTCGATCTGGTTGGGGCCGCCGGTGTAGACGGAGAGGTCGAGATTGGGCAACGACAGCCGGCCTTGCGCGCCGGCGATGATCGCTGCCTGCTCGCGCTCCGACCCCCCGAGAAACGCATCGCGCAGATCGGCATTGCCGGGCATTTTAAGCCCGGTGACCTGCTGGGTGGTCAGCAGCGGAGACAGTTCGCCGGGGTTGCTGTGCCCGCTCGCCCGAACGATGCGCGCCAGCCGATCCTGCCCGAGCAGCGCGATCAATGTGTCGGTGGCGCTGTTGTCGCTGATCGAGACCATCAGCGTGGCCAGCGTCTGCAGCGTCATCGGGGCATCGTCGGGCCACGTCTGAGTGATTCCCGAGGGGTGCGACTTCTGGCTGAGCGCGATCACATCGTCCCAACGCCGCTCGCCCGCGCGCACTGCCCGGTCAACCTCGGCGAGCACATAGAGCTTGAAGGCTGACGCAATGGCAAAGCGTTCATCCGCGCGGTTTTGGGTGACCGGTCTGCTGCCCTGCGCGGTGAGTTCGTGCACGGTGAAGCCTGCGTGCCCCGGCAGCGCCTTGATCTCGGCAGCGACCGCATCCAGGCTGTCCACCGCAGCGCGCGACCCGGTGATGAACAGCCCCGACAGTCGCCCCTCGCGCGCGCCGATGGTGAAGGTGACCACCGCCTGCTCAAAGCGGATGTCGATGCTAGCGGCGCGCGCATCGGTGGGCCGCACCGCCTCCACCGACAGAGCCTCGCCGAACTGCGCCTTCAAGCCATCAATAACGGTCTTGAGCTGGGCGGGGGGCACCGCCGCGATGAAGTCAGGCGTAAATGTCGTCGCGGGGTCGCCCGTGCCCTGCAGCACGGCCAGCACCTTCTGCGCTGCCTCATCGAAGATCGCGCGCTCGGCTGCCGGAGGTGTTGGCTGGGCAATCGAAGAGGTGGGCATCAGCAATACAGCGCACACAGCAAGCCAGCATTTCGGTAAACGCCGGAATCGAGGGTAGCGCAGTGCAATCTCGCCCTGGACTCCGGCTTTCGCCGAAGAACATGCGGTGTCACGCATCGATCGCTTCACGGTCGACCTGTGCGGCATGATCCTGGATGAAATTGAACCGGTGCTCGGGGTTCTTGCCCATCAGCCGCTCGACCAGATCCTTGACCATCGCCCGGTCTTCATAATTTGGCGGCAGGGTGACGCGCAGCAGCGACCGGGTCTTGCGGTCCATCGTGGTTTCGCGCAGCTGGCCTGCGTTCATTTCGCCCAGCCCCTTGAAGCGGCTGACTTCGACCTTCTTGCCTTTGAGGATCGTCGATTCCAGCTCATCACGGTGCGCATCGTCGCGCGCATACCAGCTCTTGGCACCGACCACGAGCCGGTAGAGCGGCGGCTGCGCCAGATACAGGTGCCCTGCGCGGACGATTTCGGGCATTTCCTGAAAGAAGAACGTCATCAGCAAGGTCGCGATATGCGCGCCGTCGACATCGGCATCGGTCATGATGATGATCCGGTCATAGCGCAGTTGAGCCGGGTCGCAGGTCTTGCGCGTTCCGCAACCCAAAGCCAGCGACAGATCGGCGATTTCCTGATTGGCGAAAATCTTGGCGCTGTTGGCCGAGGCGACGTTCAATATCTTGCCACGGATCGGCAAAATCGCCTGCGTCTTGCGGTCGCGCGCCTGTTTGGCAGATCCGCCCGCGCTGTCGCCCTCGACGATGAAGATTTCGGTCTCCGCACCCTCGACCCCGGTGCCGTCGTTGCTGCAATCGGTGAGCTTGCCGGGCAGCCGCAACTTGCGCGCACTGGTCGCGGTCTTGCGCTTGACCTCGCGCTCGGCCTTGCGCTTGAGCCGCTCGTCCATCCGCTCCATAAGCAAGCCGAGCAGCGCCTTGCCGCGCTCCATATTGTCGGAGAGGAAATGATCGACATGATCGCGCACGGCGATCTCGACCAGCCGCGCCGCCTCGGGTGACGTCAGCCGGTCCTTGGTCTGGCTCTGAAACTGGGGTTCGCGGATGAACACCGAGAGCATCAGCTCGCATCCGGTCATCACATCGTCGGCGGTCAGCCCGGCGGCCTTCTTGTTGCCGATCAGGTCACCAAAGCCGCGCAATCCTTTGAGCAGTGCGGTGCGCAGCCCCGCCTCATGCGTGCCGCCATCGGGGGTGGGGATGGTGTTGCAGTAATAGCTGTAACTGCCATCGCTCCACAGCGGCCAGGCGACCGCCCATTCGACGCGCCCGCGCTCCTCTGGAAAATCCTGCCGTCCCGCGAAGAAATCGGTGGTGGCGCATTCGCGGCCGTTCAGCTGTTCGCGCAGATGATCGGCAAGGCCACCGGGGAACTGGAACACCGCCTCCTGCGGCACCTTGTCATCGGCCAGCTCAACATCGCATTTCCAGCGGATCTCGACCCCGGCGTACAGATACGCCTTCGAGCGGGCGAGCGCGAACAGTCGCGCGGGCTTGAATTTTGCCCCGCTGCCAAAAATCTCCTCATCGGGTACAAAGCTGATCGTTGTGCCGCGCCTGTTGGGGGCCGCGCCGATCTTCTCCAGCGGCCCCAGCGGGCTCCCACGTGAATAGCGCTGCGCGTACAATTCCTTGCCCCGCGCGACCTCAACCAGCAGCTCGCTCGACAGCGCATTGACCACCGATACGCCCACGCCATGCAGGCCGCCGCTGGTCGCATAGGCCTTGTCAGAAAACTTGCCGCCCGAATGCAGCGTGGTTAGGATCACTTCAAGCGCCGATTTGTCGGGGAACTTGGGGTGCGGATCAACCGGGATGCCGCGGCCATTGTCGGAGATGCTCAAGTGGTTGCCCGCCTTCAGCACCACCTCGATACGGCTGGCATGGCCCGCAACCGCTTCATCCATGCTGTTGTCGAGCACTTCGGCGGCCAGATGATGCAGCGCGCGCTCATCGGTGCCGCCGATGTACATGCCCGGCCTGCGCCGCACCGGTTCCAGCCCTTCAAGCACCTCGATGGACGACGCGTTGTAGGTCTCGGGCGGCTGTTCAGGCGCCTGCTTGCCGAAAAGATCGCTGCTCATGCGCTGGCTATACGCAAGGCTGGATCAGCCTGACAAGCAGCGCATCGGCAAAGCCGTTGATAACTTGAGGCTTGCGCGCCAGCCTTAGCGCACCCGGGGTCCGCCAAACGGCATCGGCGGGGGCGGGCGTCGGGTGCCGCGCGGCAGCTGCGCCTGATAGGCGCGACCGCAATGGTCCACGCAATAAGGAAAGCCAGGATTCACCGCCTCACCGCAGAAATGGAAATCGGGCTCGCCCGGGTGACCC
>NZ_JBGTFM010000333.1:0-11386 GCF_041747255.1 Blastomonas sp.
GGCGGTCGTCGGCCAGCGCCATGATGTCCGCGATGCAGCGCGGCGGCGCGGGTGTCAGGTCGGGTGGGGCGTTGTCGGGTGCGATCATGCGGTAATGGCGATCTTCAGCACGCCGTCGCGCTGGTTGGCAAAGATATCATAGGCATCCTCGATATCGTCGAGCGTATAGCGGTCGGTAACCAGCGGCCTGGTATCGATCCGCTTTGAGGCGATGGCATTCATCAGCCGTTCCATCCGTTCCTTGCCCCCCGGGCACAGGCTGGTGACAATCGTGTGGTCGCCAAGCCCTGCGGCAAAGGCGTCGAGCGGAATGGTGAGGTCACTTGAATAGACTCCCAGCGAAGACAATGTGCCACCGGGGCGCAGCACGCGCAATGCCGATGCAAAAGTCTGTTGTTGGCCGAGCGCTTCGATGGCGACGTCCACGCCGCGCCCGTCGGTGAGGCGCATGATCTCTGCGACCGGGTCACTTTGCGTGAAATTGACGACGTGGTCCGCGCCCATCTGCTGCGCAATCGCCAGCCGTTCGGGGATTGAATCGACCGCGACGATCATGGTCGCGCCCATCAGCCGCGCACCGGCAGTGGCGCACAATCCGATCGGCCCCTGCGCAAACACCGCGACACTGTCGCCGATCCGCACATGGCCGCGCTCAGCGCCGGAAAAGCCGGTTGACATGATGTCGGGGCACATCAGCACCTGCTCGTCACTCAGTCCATCGGGGATCGGCGCGAGATTGGTCATCGCATCAGGCACCAGCAGATATTCGGCCTGCGCGCCATCGATGGTGTTGCCAAAGCGCCAGCCGCCCATCGGCTTGAACCCATGGCGCGTGCCCGCACCATCCTGCGAATGAAAGCCGCACAGGCAAGCTTGGCTGTGGCCGCTGGGGGTAATCGCGCCGGCAATGACGCGCTGTCCTTCGCGATAGCCCTGAACCGCCGATCCCAGCTTTTCGATAATCCCCACCGGCTCATGGCCGATGGTTAGCCCCCGCTCGACCGGATATTCGCCTTTGAGGATGTGAACATCGGTGCCGCAGATTGTGGTGGTGGTGATCTTGATCAACGCGTCGAGCGGCCCGACGTCGGGAACCGGCTTGTCGTCGAGCACAATACGGCCCGGCTCCACAAAAATCGCAACTTTCATCATACGGGTCATGGATCAGCCTCCTGTGGTGTGCGCACAATGTAGCCTTGATGGGCATCGGTGCCATGATCCACATCAACCAAGCCAGAAGACGTTGGCGAAGAGGGCTGATTCTGGCCCCACTGGAACCATAACGGGGGCAGGCCACTCATATTATTGAGAATTTATCTCAAACAAAGATTTTTGAGCTTCGGTTGCTGCCAAATTTTAGCTGCCAGATTTTTAGAACAGCCCTTCGATCTCTCCATTCGCATCGAGCCGGATCGTCTCTGCCGCCGGGATGCGGGGCAGGCCGGGCATGGTCATGATATCCCCGCAGATGGCGACCACAAAGCCCGCGCCCGCGCTCAGCTTCACCTCGCGCACAGGCAGGACATGGCCGGTCGGCGCACCAAGCAGCGTCGGATCGGCGGAGAAGCTGTATTGGGTCTTGGCCATGCACACCGGCAAATGGCCATAGCCCGCCTCTTCCCACCGCTGAAGCTGCGCCAGAATTGCAGGCGACGCTGCCACCGATTCCGCGCGGTATATGCGCGTGGCGACCGTCGTTATTTTGTCGTTCAGCGGAAGATCATCGTTATAGAGCGGCTGGAAACGCGCCGTACCAGACTGGGCAAGCGCCGCCACGCTGTGCGCCAGTTCTTCCGCCCCCGCGCCGCCATCGGCCCAGTGGCGGCAGACATGCGCCTTACATCCCTGACTTGCCGCTGCCTCGTGCAGCACCGCAATCTCCGACTCGGTATCGCTGGTGAAATGGTTGATTGCCACCACCACCGGCACGCCGAACTGGCGGACGTTCTCGATATGGCGGATCAGGTTGACGCTGCCACGCCGCACAGCATCAACATCTTCTGCGAGCAGATCAGCCTTGGCGACGCCGCCGTTCATTTTCAACGCGCGCACCGTGGCGACGATCACCGCTGCGGCGGGCTTTAACCCCGCCTGTCGGCATTTGATGTTGAAAAATTTTTCCGCGCCAAGATCCGCCCCAAAACCCGCTTCGGTCACGACAAAATCGCCCAGCGTCAGCGCCGCCTGCGTCGCGATGACCGAATTGCAGCCATGCGCGATATTGGCAAACGGCCCGCCATGCAGCAGCGCCGGATTGCCTTCCAAAGTCTGCACCAGATTGGGCTTGATCGCCTGCGCCAGCAGCACCGCCATCGCTCCGGCTGCGTTTAGGTCGCTGGCAGTCACCGGCTGACGCTGGCGGGTATAGCCAATGACGATCCGCCCCAGCCGCGCTTCCAGATCGCCAAGATCGCAAGCCAGGCACAAGATCGCCATCACCTCGGATGCCACCGTGATGTCAAACCCGCTTTCGCGCGGAAAGCCGTTGCCGACGCCGCCGGTAGACTGGACGATGGACCGAAGCGCGCGATCATTGATATCCAGCACCCGTCGCCAGACGACGCGCCGGACGTCGATGTCCAGTGCGTTGCCCCAATAGATGTGGTTGTCGATCATCGCCGACAGCAGATTGTGGGCGCTGGTGATTGCGTGGAAATCGCCGGTGAAGTGCAGATTAATGTCTTCCATCGGACCGACCTGCGCATAGCCACCCCCGGTGGCGCCGCCCTTGGTACCAAAGCATGGGCCGAGCGACGGCTCGCGCAGCGCCAGCACGGTCTTGTGGCCGATCCGGTTCAGCGCATCGGCAAGGCCCACCGATGTCGTGGTCTTGCCTTCACCGGCAGGTGTCGGGTTGATCGCGGTGACCAGGATGAGCTTGCCAGTTGCCGCTCCTGCTTCAGCCTGCGCATTCAGCCCTGTTGCGGCAAGGTCTAGCTTCGCCTTGTAATGGCCATAAGGTTCGACAGCATCGCTGTTGAGGCCGATTTTTTGGGCAATTGCGCCAATCGGCTGCAGCTTGGCAGCGCGGGAAATCTGGATATCGGTGAGCATGAGCCTATGAAAAATCCATCGCGTTTTGAATAAACCGACATTTCGCAGATGACCTCCACAAGAAGCTCGATCGGAGGCAAGATTGCCGCGTGCGACGGCTTGACGCAACCTGATTTTGACGCGTTGGCGCTTTCGGACTATCTGAGGCAAACAGCGACAAAGGTTGAAATTGAAGGCGTCGATCCATGTCCGGACTAAACAGGCAAACGGCGATCGATCATCTCTCGGCGATCGATGGCGTGACCATCGTCGAAACCTGGGGCGAGACATCCTTCTTCTACAATCCGGGCCATCGTTTCAAACGCGGAGCCTATTTCGCTACGATAAAAGACGTGGACAGCGAAAACGACAAGGCATCAAACCTGAGCCGCGAGGGGGTCTGGCGGCTCAACATGGGCATTTGCAAGCAGACCTACCGCAACCTGTTCGGCCCGCCGCCACCGCGCCCCGCCAAGGGCCATGTTATCGACGGACCATGGGATCTGACCGCGCTTGATACACTGACGCCCCATCCAATCTACGGCTGGATGAATTGGGTCGCCATACTCAATCCAAGCATCGCCAGCTGGGCCAGTTGCCAACCGCTGATCGTAGATGCGGCGGCCCGCGCAAAGCAGGTGTTTGAACGACGCCTTTTAAAATAATGCATCGCTGCGGCATGCGGCGCGTGCGGGGCGTTAACTGGGCCTCGAAATTACCCCGCAGGGCAGTTTTGTTGATAGATTTTCGGCAATTGGCTCTGCCTGCATCTTGATTACCGCCGGGCAACGGCTCATAGTTAGCGTAGCGTTCCGCGCCATTTGCCTGCGTGGGCCGATTTATGGGATCCCAGAGGCGACCGGAAAGCCAACGAGGTAACGTCGTAACTTTATCTGCCTTTGCCGTGAAATACGAGATGGCGCGCACAACCGAATATCGAACTTTCAAAGGACCGGACTTATGTTTAAAATTGCTAAATTGGCCACGATCAGCCTGATCGTTTCGTCCAGTGCCGCATTTGCGGCTGCCCCGGGACCTGTCGGCCAGATGATTGCGGCAGGATGCTGTGCGATTGGCGCGTGCTGTGGCCTGGGCATGGACTGCTGCGCTTAACTAACCGGATTGAATTTTCAAGAAACGGGCGCTGGCTGCTAAGGTGGCCAGTGCTTTTGTTATCAAGCTCAGCCCATCGGCGATGCAAGTCCAGCCCATGCAATGATCGCGATAACCGCGGTCGCCAGCAGCATTTCAGTTGCCAGGCTTGTGCGTAATGCCGCCAGCGCGGCGGGCTGGCTGTCTTGAGGTTGATCGACGTTGCGCACAGTGTTGCGCGTTGTTGCGGCATTGCGCCAGGCGCACATCAGCATAAATCCGACTACGGTGATTTTGGCGATCAACAACCAGCCGTAGGTCGTTTGTATCACGGCCCAGCTGTTGCCCAGCCCGAAAACGAGATGTGCGTTGATGACGCCGGTTGCAGTCACGATGGCAACCAATGTGACACCCAGCGGTGCAAAGCGATGCATGGCCGCGAGCAGCGGTTCCGGCGGGCAACGCTCAGAGTCACGGTGGGCGGATATGACAAGCGTCAGAAACCATCCGATCGCGCCGATCCAAAGTCCAGCGGCCAAAAGGTGCAGACCATCATTCAGCCGATGCACCAGGCCAAGCGTGCCTTCGGTGGCGGCGGCATGCCCGTTCCAGCCCAGGGTCAATAGCGCCAGCCCGTAAAACCCCGCAGCAACGATCTGCCGACCTGCCACCTGTTTGATCAAAAAGAGGGCAACCAGACCGGATGCGAGCAAACCCATGCGCGTCATAAAAGCCCAGCCTAGGTCTGTCATCAACACCATTGACTGGAACGTTGTCCACTCGAGCGCACGGACGGTTTGCCCCATCATCGCGGCGACACTGACCAGCATCAGGGCAAGCGAGATGAGCGGTGCCGCGATCGCCGCAACGGCAATCGCCGCAATGTGGCGCTCGGCGGTTGCAGCGGATAGCTGACGTAACCCAAAGATGCGGAACGCTATTGTGCCAAAGAGATAAAGCAGCACTGCATAATGCGCCAAGCGCAGCGCCGGGTGCAGCCAGTCGGCCGGCATCGGCTAGCTGACGGTAAAGCTGACCGTGCCCTTCATGCGGTGGCCGTCTGCGCCTGCGGCCTGCCAGCGCACATCATAGCTGCCTGCGCGCAGCGGCTGGCGCAGATTAAGGGTCAGCGTCTTGTTGCCATCAGCCCAGCTGGTGGTGAAATTGCGGATGACCATTTCGCCATGGTTCTTCACACCGGGCATCGCGGTCATCACAACGCTGGTGGCGAATGTCGGCGGCAGCAAGGCCTCGCTGAAGGTCAGCGTGACCTGCTTGGGCTTGGACACGGTTGCACCCTGCGCAGGCGTGGAGGCGACGACCTTGGTATGCGCCATCACCATCGTTGGCATGGCGAGGATTGCTGCGCTGGCAGCGGCGTAAGCAAGGATGGAGCGAAAGCGCATGATGTTTTCCTTGATGTTCAGAACCAGAAACGAATGCCGACAACATAGTTGGTAACGCTGGCGTCGTCACCTGCAGCGCGCGCGAAATCTGCGCTGCGACCGACGCGCCAATTCTGCTCGATGCCGATGTACGGCGCGATCTCACGGATGATCTCATAGCGAAGCCGCACCCCGATCTCAAAACTGTCAACGCCCGCACCGATGCCCAGTTGCGGCACATCCTGCGCGGCAAGGTTCAACTCTGCGCGCGGCTGCACGATCAGCCGCTGGGTGATGCGCTGGTCGAGCTCGGCCTCAAGCCGCGCGGTCAGATCGCCGCGATGCGACAGGAACAAGGCCGCGTCCAGCTCAAACATGTATGGCGCAAGGCCCTGAAGACCGACAACGGCATAGGTCGTATCGGGTCCGGCAAGGTCCTGACGGATGCCTGCCTGAAGATCGAAAAACGGGGCGATCGCGCGCGAATACAGCGCCTGTATTTCGACATCGTCGATTGCTTCCCCAAAGCTGCCTTCGCCTTCGCTCTTGAACCAGAATTTGCTCGTGGTGCCGCCGTAAAAGCCCTGAATATCCCACAGATAGCCATTGGCGCCGTCGCGGATTTGCAGCTCTGCCCGGTCAGCCTGAAACCAGAACAGGTTATAGTCACCATGCGTCTGCTGCAGGTCGCGGCGCGAGGCGCGCATCGCGTCGGCCCCCCAGATCGCATCGGCAGCGCGCGGCGGGCCGCTGCCAGCTTCGGGCGGCGGCGGTGTTTCCATATCGGGGCCGGGCGAGGGCGGGGCATCGGCGTCGGCACCATGATCCATGGTGCTGTGGTCCATCGTGCTATGATCCACGTCATCCATCGCGTCCGGCTCAGCCGCTGGCGCATCGGTCGCAGGCATAGTGTGCCCCGCGTGTGGATCGGCAGCTTTGGGCCCGGACATATCGTGCCCCGCGTGTGGATCGGCAGCTTTGGGCGCGGACATATCGTGTCCCGCATGGGGGTCCGGCTCGGCCTGATGCGCGCTGTGATCCTGCGCCGATGCCGGAGAGGCAAGCGCGACCAATGCCAGCACGGCCAACGGCACGCGCGTCAAGATGCCGCCTCCGGCCCGACCACGGTGACCGTCTGCATCATCCCGCCGTGCATGTGATAAAGCAGGTGGCAGTGGAAGGCCCAGTCGCCCGGCTCGTTGGCGGTCAGGTCAAACTGCGCGCTCGCGCCGGGCTGCACGATCATCGTGTTTTTGCGCGGCTGCAGCGCCGCCGACTGGCCGTTGACCATCTCAAAGAACATGCCGTGCAGGTGGATGGGGTGCGCCATCATGGTGTTGTTGATCAGCTTGACCCGCACCCGCTCATTCCACGCAAAGCGGATCGGAATGTCGCTGACCGCCGAATACATGCGTCCGTCGAACGACCACATATAGCGTTCCATGTTGCCGGTCAGGTGCAGTTCGAGCAATCGCGACGGCTCGCGCGTATCGGTGATCGGCTCCTGCGCGACGAGCATCCGGTAATTGAGCACGCGATGTGGGACATCGCGCAGCCCAAGGCCCGGATCACCCATCTTGTCGACCGGCGCCATCGAGATCATGTCGATGCCCGGGCCGATCGCGACATCGGGCGGCAGCAGCGAGGTATCGCGCATCTTCATTCCGTCCATGCCCACGCTGGCGGAGGTGTCGCTGCTGGTTTCGGACGCGGTACCGTGATTCATCGATCCGTGATCCATGCCGCCGTGGTTCATTGAACCGTGATCCATGCCGCCATGATCCATCCCGCCATCGCCATGGTTCATGCCCATGTCGGCCATGGTCAATAGCGGCGGATCGCGCAGCGCGGGCACTGCGGCGCGCAGCCCCGGCGCGCTCGCCAATGTGGCCAGCGCCATGCCCGATCGATCCATCGATTCAGCGACAATGCTATAGGCATCCGCAGCGCCCGGCTCGATGATCACGTCATAGGTTTCCGCCGTGCCGATTTGCAACTCGTCGACCTCGACCGGGCGGACCATTTGTCCGTCGGTGGCGATCACGCTCATCGCAAGGCCGGGGATGCGGATATTGAAAAAGCTCTGCGCCGCGCCGTTGATGATCCGCAGGCGAACGCGCTCTCCGGGATTGAACAGATATTCCATGCCCTCGTTCGGCCCGCGCCCGTTCGCCAAGAACGTGTAAGTCGGCGCGCCGATATCGGCGATATCGGTCGGCATCATCCGCATTTGCGCCCACATCCGGCGCTCTTCGGCTGACATCGGGTAATCGTCAGTCATGGTGTTCTGCTGGCGATTAAAATAGCCCTCGCCCGTGCGCAGCCGGTTCATGATGAAATGCGGATCGAGCGTGGTGAAGTCGCTGACCAGCAGGATGTAATCGCGGTCGACCTTGACCGGATCGCCGCCGCGCGGCTCGATGATCATCGGTCCGTAATGGCCGGATTGTTCCTGCAGCCCCGAATGGCTGTGATACCAATAGGTACCCGACTGGCGGATCGGAAATTCATAGACAAAGGTCTCGCCGGGCTTGATGCCGGGAAAGCTGATGCCAGGCACGCCGTCAAACTGAAACGGCAGCAGCAGCCCGTGCCAGTGCACCGAACTGTCTACGTTGAGGTTGTTGGTGACGTTCAACCGGACATCCTGCCCCTCGGTCAGCCGAATCAACGGACCGGGTACGCTGCCGTTGACCGCGATGCCGGGGCCGCGACGGCCCTGAACGATGCGGTGGCCGCTGCCGATCGACAGATCGATCACCGGCCCGCGCACTTCGTCAAACCCTGCTGGAATCAACGGGCCACCACGGCTGTGGCCACCGCCGTGCATATTGTGACCCTGCGCCCAGGCGGGCACCGCCAGCATGGTTGCGCCAAGGCCAAGGCCGCTCAAAACCGATCGTCTGGAAAATCTGTCGTGCATACCCATTGCTAATCCTTTTGAAGGCAGATACTATACCCCCCTATGGTATTACAAGCGAAAAGGTTTGTGTGAACATGGCCAGGGACAAAGCCGCCATCGTCAATCGTTTACGCCGAATCGAGGGCCAGGTGCGCGGTGTGTCGCAGATGGTCAGCGATGAGCGCTACTGCATCGACATCCTGCATCAGGTGCAGGCGATCAAAGCGGCGCTAACAAGGGCCGAGAGCGAGATCCTCAAGGACCATGCCGCCTGCTGCGTATCCGAGGCGATTGCGTCGGGTGACGCCGCCGAACAGCGGACGAAATTCAATGAACTCATCGACCTGTTTGAAAAGGTAAAGCGATGACTGGCCCCATGACCGGCACCAAGACGGCCGTGCTCCACCGCATGGTGATGGACAAGCACATCTGCCCATATGGCATAAAGAGCAAGTACCTGCTCGAACGCGAAGGCTTCACCGTCGATGATCGCTGGCTGACGACGCGCGAGCAGACCGACGCCTTCAAGGTCGAACACGGCGTCAAAACCACCCCGCAAACCTTCATTGATGGCGCGCGGATCGGCGGGAACGACGATCTGCGGCGTCATCTGGGCAAAAGCGTCAAGGATGCAGATGCTGTCAGCTATGTGCCGGTGCTTGCGATCTTTGCGATGGCGGCGCTGATGGCAGGCGCGATCAGCTGGATGATGACTGGCAGTGTGCTCACTATCCGCACCGCAGAGATGTTCATCGCAGTCGCGATGTGTTTGCTGGCAGTCCCCAAGCTGCAGGATGTCGAGGCGTTCGCGACCATGTTCCTGGGCTATGATCTGCTGGCACGGCGCTGGCTGCCTTATGCCTATATCTACCCGTTCGCTGAAGGACTGGCTGGCGTGTTGATGCTCGCGCACGCATTCGACTGGATCGCGATTCCAACCGCATTGTTCATCGGTACCATCGGCGCGGTGTCCGTGTTTTACGCGGTGTATATCCAGAAGCGTGATATCAAATGCGCCTGCGTCGGCGGCAGTTCGCGCGTGCCGCTGGGGTTCGTCTCGCTCACCGAGAATGTGATGATGGTGGCGATGGCGGTGTGGATGATCATGTCACCTGCGATGTAAGGTATGCTGCGCGAACAGGCGCATTTGGGCCCCGAGCAGACGCCGGACCGTATGAAAACGCCATCACTGAGCTGTGGCAGACCGGTCGGTGGCTTGCGCCTCCACCGTCTGCGCTGCGACAAGGTAATCGACGATGGCGGGGATGGCCTGCTCGTCCACCGGTGCCTTGTATACCTCGATCATCTTGACCACGATCGATTGCCATTTTTCGCGCGAGACCTTGGGCTGCTGCAACATGGTCGAGGGCGAATGGCAGGCGGTGCAGTTATCCAGCACCGCTTGCATGCCTGGGCCGGGCGGCAGGGTCATTGGATCATCGGGCAAAGTGATCGCTGCATCGGCGAACACCACCTGCGTTTTGCTGTCACAGCCCATGACAAGAAGCGCGAGTATGGCCGGCCAGCGGTTCATTTCGCCCTCAGGGTCATGCGTTCGATGACGTTGCGCGCATAACCGCTCGGGTTCCACTGCTGCACATGGGGCTGCACCGCGCCATTCTGATTGGTTGCGCGCACGCCCAGCTGTAAAAGGTTGCCGCGCACTTGCGGGATGGTAATCGTCCAGCGACGGAAGCCATAGGTGCCCTCGTCGGGGCCAAGCTGGCAAGGCAGTTCCAGTCCGTCGCCCACCAGATCCACTTTGGCAAGTGCCGCGTCGCCGCCCATGGCAATACCTCGCAATTCGAGCGGCTGGCCAAGCGTGACCACGTCGCCATCGGTGTGACTGGTGATAAAAGCGCGCGGTGGCATCGCGGTGATCGGGACGGTGGCAAAGTCTTTATCGCCGGGCGTGATCGGGCCTGCGGGCATACGATACGATTTGGCGACGTAATAGCTGTCATCTTCGCCGGTCAGCACGTCAATCGTGCTCAGCATCTTGACCCAATAGGTCGAAAACCAGCCCGGAACGACAATCCGCAACGGGTATCCATGCAGCATCGGGAGCGGCGCGCCGTTCATGCCCCAGGCGATCAGCACATCATCGCGCAGGGCAATGTCGATGGGAATCGACTTGATGAATTGTGGTGCGCCATCGGTCAGCGGTACGTCCAGCCCGGCAAAGCGCACGCGCGCGGCACTGCTGGCAATCCCGGCCTTGTCCAGCACATCCTTGAGGCGCACGCCCGTCCAGCGGGCATTGCCCATCGCACCATTGCCCCATTGCGAGCCGGTGACGCGCGGATCAGACAACCCGCGCCCATTGCCTGCGCACTGGTTGACCGCAACCACCTCGACATGTTCACCCGCATCGGCAATGTCTTGAAGCGTGAGCGATACCGGCCGCTGCACCGCGCCGCCGATTGCCACCCGATGCGCTGCCGCGTTGACCGCAGTCGGCATGTCCCAGTTCCAGCGGACAAAGAACCGGTCATTGGGGGTGATGGTCCCTTCATCGAACACCGCCATCGGCGTTTCGAGCAGCGGCGGACGGATGCGCTGGACGATCATTTCACCCTTGCCCGGGAAGGAGGGTTCAAGCGAGCGCTCGCTCGGCCCGTCGGGCAGCTTGAGGTCGATCAGCCGCTGTGCAAGCACGGGCGTGGCGAGGGCGGTGCCCGCGCCCGCAATCAGCGCCCGGCGCGTGAGGCGTCCATCGGCCCTGTTGTCTGATCCACCCACGTCTGCTTTACTTGGCATCGTCAAGCGCTCCCCCCGACCGTGTCCGCGCGCCGCGCGATCAATTCGGCGATATCCGCCACCGCCAACCGGTGATCGCGCAAAAGGTCGCTAGCCGTAACCGCACAACATTGCTTTTGGGCACTGCCCAGTTCAATGGCCCGCTCGTCGCAATACCGGCGGGCACAATCCGCGCGAATGTTGAGCTTGAGGGCGGGCGATATATCCTGCGCTC
>NZ_JBGTFM010000334.1:0-2485 GCF_041747255.1 Blastomonas sp.
GGCGCTTTGCTCGGCCCGCTGGGGGCAAGCCTTGCCTCGGTCATCGCGCTGCCGGTGCCGGGGCACGCGCATCACGATGCCGATGCGTTTCAGGTGTGCGTCACAAGCGGGCTTGAGGTGGAGGCGGCGGCGGATGTGCGCGCCGCGCTTTCGCGGCTGGCGGGGCGCGAGCCGCTGCCGGTGCTGATCGCCGGTTCGCTGTATCTGGCGGGCGAGGTGCTGAAAGCGAACGGGCAAGAGCCGGATTGAACGCGCTTCAATCGCAACAACCGTTTTCCGGCGAACGCCGGAATCCAGGGCGACCACAGTGCAACCTGACTCCTGGACTCCGGCATTCGCCGGAGAACGGAATTTCGACCTCTCCACATTCCCGAGCCCTTCGACAGGCTGGCAAGCCAGCCGCTCAGGCGGCGTCGAAGGGCTCGGGACAGACGGTAAACGTAACTACTCTTCTCGTCCCCCGCTCTCGTCCGCGCTTTCGGTCCCCGCCGTGCCCAGTGACCGGTCCACCAGACCGCTGGCCATCATCCACCAGAACATGAACACGCCGGGGAGCGCGGCGAGCGTGGTGAGCAGGTAGAAGTTCACATAGCCCAAAGATTCGATCAGCGATCCGGCCAACGTGCCGGTCAAAAAACGCCCCAAAATGCTTGCCGCCGCCGAGAGCAACGCGAACTGCGTGGCGGTGAACTGCAGGTTGCACAGCGCCGAGAGATACGCGACCACGCACACCCCGCCGATGCCGCTGGCGAAGTTTTCAAAGCCGATGGCGCCTGCCATGCCCCAGTTGCTGTGGCCGATGCTGGCAAGGCCCGCAAACGACAGGTTGGACACCGCCATCAGCACCAGGCTGATCATCACCGATCGCTTCATGCCCAGCCGCGCGTACAGGATGCCGCCCACAAAAATGCCTGCAAGCAGCGCCCAGAAGCCCAGCCCGATATCGTAGATCGCAACCTCGTCGTTGGTGAAGCCAAGGTCTTCGAATAACAGCCGGAAGGTCAAGTTGGCGAGCGTGTCGCCGATCTTGTGGACCAACACGAACAGCAGCACGATCAGCGCGCCCGTGCGTTTGAAAAACTCCGCCAGCGGGCTGATATAGGCAATCGCGGCGGCCATCGGCCCCTTGAGCGGCTTGGGCTCCTGCCGCCGTGCCGGTTCACCCATCACCAGCCCGGTAATGACCGCAAACAGCCCGAAGAACGAGACCGCGATATAGGCCGTGGTCCAGTCGGCGCGCGCCGCGATCACCAGTGCCAGCGCGCCCGCCGAGGCCGCACCGATCCGCCAGCCGTACTGGCTCATCCCCGATCCGACGCCCAGCTGATGTGGTTCGAGCAGTTCAATGCGATAGGCATCGATTACGATGTCAAACGTCGCCCCGGCAATGCCGACCATGATCGCCGCCACCGCGACCTTGCCGATATCCGCCGCAGGATCGAGCAGGCCGAGGTAGATGATGCTGACCATCACCAGCACTGCGCACAGGATCAGCCATGAGACGCGCTGGCCGATGCGCCCGAGCAGCGGCAGCTTCACCGCATCGATGATCGGCGCCCACAGCCACTTGAAATTATACGCGAGAAAGGTGAGCGCAAAGGCGGTAACGGTCGATTTCTCGATGCCCGATTGCGCCAGCCGGGTGGTCAGCGTCGCGGCGATCATCGCGAACGGAAAGCCTGATGACATGCCGAGGAACAGCGCGGCAACCGGCGCGGCTTCGGTATAGGGGCGCAGGCCAATCGGCAGCGATTTGCGCCAGCCGGTCACCTCCGGCGCAATTGCGGCGGGCGTATCAGTCATGCAGATATGTTTCCTTCCCGTGTCCCGGGTCAGGAAACTAGCGGCATCGGCAATTTACGCCAGATGAATTGTGGCCCTCACGCTCAAAGCCAGGCCGAGCCGATGACCGCCGCGCCCGCTGCGCGCCGCACGATCAGCACGTGGCGGTCTGCGCCTTGCGTTTTGATCTGCGCAGGCGTCAGCGTGATCGCCTGCCGGCCACCGGTCCAGCGGCCCACCGGGGTCTCGTCGATCACCACATTGGTGTAGCTGACCGAGCGACCGCCATTTTCGCCGCGCCCGATGTTGACCGTCTCGCGGGCAGAAAGGGCGACAAGCATCACCTCGGCGTCGCGACCGGCCTTGCCCTCGAGCATGACATTGCGACTGCCATCGGCACTGCGCAACACACGCACCGCAATGCCGCTGCTTTTGCGCGCCGCATTGGCGCGCGCGATCTGCTTGCGCGCGTTCGTTTCCTGCGACCCGATGCCTTGCGCGGAGCCATCGATCACCAGCTGCGGGGTATAGATGCTGGCACCGTCAAACATGGTGTCACTGTACTGGCGTTGCAGCCGGGTGTTTTCCTCGCGGCCCAGGCTGTCTTTCCAGCCCAGCCGGTCCCAGTAGGTGACCGGGCGGCTGATGACGAGGATCGCCGGATCGCGCGCGAGCCGCGCCGCCACCGCGTCGGCGGGCGGGC
>NZ_JBGTFM010000335.1:0-2043 GCF_041747255.1 Blastomonas sp.
CGAGGCAAGGCGGCGCAGGCTGCCTGATGCGCGACGTGTGGCGGGTGGCGGCTAACCCACCTTCTGCAGTCGCCCGTGCAGGTAATTACCATCGAACCCGGCAATTTGGGCCAGTTTAACCGGGTCGATGATGTTCAGTGATCCGGCTTTCAGTTCCATAACCTTGGCCAGTCGCAATTTCTTGAGCACGCGGTTAACATGGACCGGGGTGAGGCCGACGGCGTCGGCGAGGACGATCTGGGTCAGCGGTATTTCGCACTGGTCGCCGCTCGCCAGCCCGATGTTGCGCATGCGGATGTAGAGTTCGCACATCAGATGTGCGACGCGCTCTTCGCTCTTGCGCCGCCCCATGTTGACAATCCAGGCACGCAGTACCCCCTGATTAACCAGCTGTGACCACCAGAACGCGTGGGTAATCGTCGGCCGCGCGTCGACCAAAGCCTCCATCTCCGCGCGTGGCAGCGATGCGATTTTGGCTTCTGTCAACGTCACGATATTGTGGTCCATCTCTTTCAATACCTCGATATGAATGTCGCAAAAGTCACCCGGCATCAAGAACGCCAGAATCTGCCGCCCGCCATCGGGCAGCATCTTGTATCCGAACGCCCAGCCCTCCAGCATCACGAACACCGGATCAGGCGGGTCGCCCTCCCTGATCAGGTGATGGCCGGCGGGCACATCGCGAACGGTTCGGCACGACTTCGTCAGCAACGCAACATCGGCGTCGCTGAGCGGAGCATAGCCGCGCAGGCGTTCAACAAAGGCATTCGACATGAAAACACTCCTGCCTTCGGCGTAACTTGCGGGTCAAATCATGACATTAACCTTGGTTACGTTTGCCGGGGTGAAAACAGTTTATAACACAATTACTGTCGGCACGCGAACCCAGGCGCCGATAGCAGAGAGATGAGAGTTCGCTCTCGCCTGGTCGCAAAATCGGCAGAACCATGAACGACATACCCTTCAAGAGCATGCCCGAAACGTCCGTAGCTGGCGGACTGGAGCCCGATGCGCATGGTCAGGCGGCGCTGCTGCTGGCCGAAAGCATTTTGCACGCGCTGGTTGAGACCAAAGTCCTGTCGGTCGATGGCGCGCTTTCGGTGATCCAGACGACGTGCGAGGTAAAGGTTGAAGTTGCCGAGCGAACCGGAGAATCGAATGGCCGGATGCAGGAATCGCTTGAGTTGCTCAGGGCAATCTTCGCCAGCTTTGAGGTCGACAAGCAATAATCTGATCGAAAATAATCCCCCGGACTAATCGGGATCAACAACGGCGGCCACCAAATATGCGATCTAATTGACAGGCACAATTTACGGGAGTCGTCCGATGCGCTTCAGTCCACTTGAACCCGCCACGACCAGAGAGAATCCATGCAAGATTGCGCTTGAGGCAAGGATGCTGGAACTGTTCGCGCCCGTGAATAACAAGACCGGCAATTCGGCCGCTGCCAATGGCATTCAGAACGCCCCTTTGTGGCGGTCTGACGCTATCCATCGTGCGCGCAACCTTGCCCAGCTCACCCACTCGCTCGCCAACCTGTCCGAACACCCTTCGCGTCGCTGGCTGCCCGACACGCTGGTTGCGCAGACCCGCAGCCTGGCACGCGCCTATGAGGAGCTCGGCGCGGAATGTGACCAGACCGAGCTGGTGCCGTGCGTGCCGTTGCTGACCGAGATCGCCACCCGGCTGACGCTGATTTTCGGCAGCGCGCGAAACATCGCCGCAGTGGTCGACACACAACCGGTCTCGTTGGTGCCTGATATGCGCCGTGCGCTGATATTGATGTGCAGCGAGCTGATCATCAACACCCTGAAATATGGCTATCCCGATGGCGCTGGTGGTGTCATTCGGGTCAGCCTTATCAACGAGGCCGCAGGTGTGCGCCTGATCGTCGAAGATGACGGCGTCGGCCCTGCGAGCGCCGCGATGGCCGGGCAGGGCAGCGCACTGCTCGAACAGCTGGGCGATATCATGGGCGCATCCTTGACCAGAAGCCCGGGCGACAACAGCCAGGGCTATCGGGTCAGCGCGCAAATTGAGACA
>NZ_JBGTFM010000336.1:0-3380 GCF_041747255.1 Blastomonas sp.
GGCTGGCCTCACCGCCGCCGGGGGCTGCGCGATGTTTGGCTTGAAGCCGCTGCTGATCGAGCGCGGACCGATGGGCGGCGATTGCCTGAACACTGGCTGCGTGCCCAGCAAGGCTTTGATATCGGCGGCCCACCGCGCCCATGACATGCGCCATGCCAGCGAGTTTGGCATCGCCAATGTGGTGCCCCAGGTCGATTTCCGCGCGGTGCACATTCATATCCATGCCGCTATCAAGACCATCGAGCCGCATGACAGCGTCGAGCGGTTTGAAGGGATGGGGGTCGAGGTGGTGCGTGGCAACGCCACCTTCACCGGACCGCACACGTTGCAGGTCGACGGCACGACCTACCGCGCGCCGCGCATCATCATCGCGACCGGAAGCCGCGCCTATGTGCCGCCGATCACCGGGCTGGATGCGGTGCCGTATCTCACCAACCACAATGTCTGGGATCTGACCGAACTGCCAACGCGGCTGATCGTGCTGGGCGGCGGGCCGAGTGGCATGGAGATGGCGCAGGCGTTCCGGCGGCTGGGGGCCGAGGTGGTGGTCGCCACCAAGGGCCGTCCGTTTCCCAAGGATGACGCCGATGCCGCCGCAATCGTCATCGATCGGCTGACGCGCGAGGGCGTCGAGATCATCGAGCAGGCCGAGGCATCCGCCATCGCGCCGACCGCCGATGGTCTTGTGCTGACGATGAAAGATGGCCGCACGCTGAGCGGCAGCCACCTGCTGATCGCCACGGGCCGCGAGGTGCATTTCGACGGGCTGGGGCTTGAGGCGGCAGGCGTCGCCTATGACAAGCGCGGCATCATCGTCGATGCGCGGCGGCGTACCAGCGTAAAGCACATTTACGCGATCGGCGATTGCCGCGACGGGCCGCGCTTCACCCATTCGTCGGGCTATGAGGGTGGCAATGTCGCGCTTGAGATCAGCCTGGGGGTGCCGACCAAGGCCAATTACAATGCGCTGCCCTGGGTGACCTATGTCGACCCCGAACTGGCGCAGGTTGGCCTCACTGAACACGAGGCGCGGACACGTTATGGCGATAAAGTGAGCGTGTGGCGCGAGGATTTTGACCACAATGACCGCGCGGTCACCGAACGCGAGACCTTGGGCTTCGTCAAGCTGGTCAAGAAAGGCAGCAAGGTCGTCGGCGGCACCGTCGTGGGGCGCGGCGCGGGCGACCTGATCCTGCCGATTGCGATGATGATCACCGGCAAATCCTCGACCTTCGGCGTCGCCAGCCTGATCGTGCCCTATCCCAACCGGTCAGAGCATGTGAAGGCCGCCGCGTTCGCATCGGACGAGGCCAAGGTGTTCAACCGCTGGTCGCGCGGCTGGGCGCGGTTTCTCGCAAAGAGGCGGGGCTAGTGCCCGTTCTCCGGCGAATGCCGGGTCTCAGGAGTCAGATTGCACTACACCCGCCCCTAAATTCCGCCTTGCGCGGAAAAACAGCACAATGGCGATCATGCAACTCTCCTTGCAACCCTTCCCGCGTTCCCGAGCGAGCTTGAGGGACCTATGCGCAAACCGCCCAAAAATGCACCACACATCGTGACACCCTCTCTCGCCCCTGCTATCGGCGCGGCATGACCAGCCGCCTTGATGATATTGCCGAAGAATATGAGTTTCTCGATGCCGATGACCGATACCGGCTGATCATCGATCTGGGGCGCACGCTCGATGCGATGCCCGATGCGTTGAAGACCGATGCGACGCTGGTACGCGGCTGTTCGGCCTCGGTCTGGGTCTATCCGACCCGCACCGACGATGGCCGCCTGCATTTCCTGGCCGACAGCAATGCCGCGATCACCAAGGGCATTATCGCTTTGGTGTTGCTCAGTGTGCAGGATGCCCCCGCCGCCGACATTCTGGCGACCGACATTGAGGCCGGGCTCGTCCCGTTCGATCTCAAGAACCAGCTGTCATCCAACCGCACGCAGGGCATCCCCAACATGATCGCGCTGGTGCAGCGCACCGCAGCGCGGCTGACAGCGTGACCGACGGCTTCGATCCGCAGCGGTTCTTCGAGCTGGCACGCAAGGTCGGCCACGGCCAGGCCCTCGGGCTGGAATTTCAGGCGGCTGGCGCGGACTGGGTCGAGCTCGCGCTGCCGTGGAAGGAGCAACTGGTCGGAGTGGCGGAAACCGGGGTGCTCGCCTCGGGCGCGATCGTCAGCCTGGTCGATACCTGCGGCGGTGCGTCGGTATGGCAGGCGCTGGGCCATTTCCAGCCGATCGTCACGATCGACTTGCGCCTCGATTACCTCCGTCCGGCATTGAAGGGCGAGACCGTCATCGCCCGCTGCGCTTGCGACAAACTGACCCGGCAGATCGCGTTCGTCAGCGGCATTGCCCACACCGGCGACGAAACCCGCCCGGTCGCGCGCGCGGTCGGCACGTTCATGCTGAAGCCCTAAATCGCCTCGCCGCGGCGCTCGGCCGCCTTGCGCAGCACGTCGTAGGCCGCCTGGACCTGCTGGAAGCGCTTGGCGGCTTCCAAATCGTCGCGGTTGACGTCGGGGTGGAACTGCTTGGCGAGTTTTCGATAGGCTGCCTTGATTTCCTTGGCATCGGCCTCGGCATCGATTTCGAGCGCGTCAAAAGCGCGCATCTCATCGCGACTGCGGCTGCCGTCGCCGGGTCCGGCCCATTGGTAATGCGCGCTCTTGCGATAGGCCGAGGCGCCGCTTTCTTCCTCGGCCGCGCGGCGCGCCGCTTCCTCCGGAGTCAACCCCGCGAAATAGTCCCAGCCCTTATTATATTCTGCGGCATGGGCCAAGCAGAACATCCACCGTTCGGGGCTGTTGGGCGCCTTGGGCGCGGGCCGGTCACCGGCTTCGTCACAGCCCTCGCGGTCGCACAGCCGGACCCGGGCCGCGGATCGGCCCTTCGCCCCATAGGGGCGCCAGCGGGGAAATCCCCAATCGTCGGAGCGGGTTGGCTTGGCCATCACTTCCCCACCTAGGGGAGCGGCGACCAAACCGCCACCCGGCCATCGCGGAAATTTGTCAGGGGACCTGTAAGCCGGGTTCTGTCCCCCGCCGACGCCGAAGCGAAGGCAGATGGGCGACCATTCCTCTAGACGACGGATTGCCCCGCCGCTCAAGCGACCAACCCGGGTGACGAGCCGGAACAGGCCCATGTGCCACCCCTATTCGGTCTTGCACCAGGTGGGGTTTGCCGTGCCGCGTCCGTTGCCGGCCGCGCGGTGCGCTCTTGCCGCACCCTTTCGACCTTACCGGCCCAAAGACCGGCGGTATGCTTTCTGTGGCACTTTCCCTGAAGCCTTGGCCCGAGAGCCGCGACCCCGCCGGGCGTTACCCGGCACCTTCATTCCGTGGAGCCCGGACTTTCCTCGCCCCCGCTTGCGCGAGGCC
>NZ_JBGTFM010000337.1:0-2057 GCF_041747255.1 Blastomonas sp.
CGCCTCGCCACCAGCATCGTTCTCACTCGCCTCCTCGCGCCCGAAATCTTCGGGATCATGCTGCTGATCAATTCGCTGCGCACCGGCACCGAGTTGCTCAGCGATATCGGCATCGGCCAGAGCGTGGTCCGATCGCCCAACGGCGAGGATCGCAATTTTCTCGATGTCGCCTGGACCTTGCAGGTGCTGCGCGGCGTGCTGCTAACCGCTTTCGCGTTGCTTGCGGCTGCACCGATCGCCGCACTCTATGGTCAACCGGATCTAATGCCGCTGATCCTGGCAATGAGCCCGATGTTCATCTTCACCGGCCTACAATCCGCCGGGCTATTCGTCTCGCAGCGGCGGATGCAGTTGCAGCGCCGGGCTATTTACGACATCACCAGTACAGTCGTTGGCTCGGCGTTGGCGATCGGGCTCGCGTTGGTCATCAAATCGGCGTGGGCGCTGGTGATCGCGCTAGTGGTGGGCACCATTATTTCCACCATCCTCAGCTTCGTGATCTTCGAACGTCGGCTACCACGGTTCCGTTGGGAGGCGGCGCACGTCCGGGAGATCATTTCCTTCGGTAAATGGATTTTCTTCTCCACCGCGATCTATTTCGCGGCCACAAGCTACGACCGGTTGTATTTCGTTGCCGCGGTGCCCATCGCGATGGCGGGCATTTACGGCGTGGCTCGCACCTTCTCCGATATGCTCACGGGGCTGGCGCAGCGAGCCGGGGCATTCCTGGTGTTTCCCCGCGCGGCCGCCGCGCATAACCAGGACGGCGCGTTTGCGGACCGCCTGCGCGGCACCCGCCGCAAGACGCTCGCGCTCCTGGCGCTGGTTACCGGCGTTGCGGTGGCGGGATCGGACCAGTTCATCCTACTAGCCTACGACCCGCGCTATAACGCTGCGGCCTTCATGATTCCGGTGCTGATGGTGGGGGTGTGGTTCGCCATCCTGTCCACTTTCGCCGATGCGATGCTGATGGGTGCGGGCCGCCCCGCGCCCGGGGCCTGGGCGAACCTGGCCAAGTTCGCGGTGATGCTGGTTGGCCTACCGTTCGCACTCGCGCGCGGCAGCCTGCTTGATGCGCTGCTGGTGCTGGTGCTGGCCGAAGCGGTGCGCTGGCTGGCGCTGCTGCCGGCGTCGCGCCGCGAGCGCTTCGGCGGAGTGCGAGACGATTGCCTGCTCACGGCGCTGATGGCGATTACGGCGTTAACCGCCAAATGGTTGTTCGGCACCGCGGGGTTGGCACCGACACTGGGGGAATGGTGGGCGATGCGGGCGCTGCTGCAGCTCTGACCTCGATGATCGGCCTCGCGGCAGCAGCGCGCTGATTCGCTTATCCGCGGGCGGCGAGCCAAGCCGCGAGCGAACCGCCAACCCCTTGTGTCACCATCTTCTGAGGATCGGAGATCGGCGTCCAGCCAAGCTCTTCGCGCGTCGCGGTGCAGTCGAACTCGGCCTTTTGCGTGCGCGATTCCCAATCGTGGTAGCTGGGCATCCGCGTGCCGTCGGGATGGCCGACCAAGCGTTTCACCGGCCATTTGGCCAGATCATCGAGATAGAACTTCCAGATGGGGGTGGTGTGAATATCGACATGGTAACCAGCGAGGCGCTCGACAGCAGCGATGTAGTCGCGTGCGGACAGCATAGGCGCATCGATCAGATTGTAGGAACGGCCTTCGATCCCCGGCGTCTCCATCGCCAGAACCATCGCTTGGGCAACATCGTCGACCAGCACTAGAGGCAACATGTTGTTGCCGTCACCCCAGGTCTGCACGACGCTTTCGGAGGCCCATTTGCCCACACCCCAGTGAAACGGGTTGCCGCCCGCGCCGATGACGATTCCAGGCCGGACGATGACGACCGGCAGACCATCCGTGCGGTGCATTTCGACCAGCAAGGATTCAATCGTCGCCTTTGCCCGGGCATAGGAGTTGCGTCGGTCGATGTTGCGATCAAGCGGAGTTCGTTCGGTGATCCTGCCTGCGCCACCACCGGCATAATAGGAATCGATGGTGCTCGTGTAGATCAGCCTCTTCACGCCGGCTTCGATGCATGCGCGGGCA
>NZ_JBGTFM010000338.1:0-4403 GCF_041747255.1 Blastomonas sp.
AACGTGGTGCCGACCACATCGATGGCGGTGCCCGGATCGTTGATGCCCGGCGACAGCGCCTTGGATGCGGTTTCAGACAGTACGATCAGGCAAAAGCGCGGATCGGCCTCAAAGGTTCGCTCGCCGCCGATGACAAAGGTATCGCAGATCGATTTGCAAATCGCAGCATCAAGCGGATGGGTCGCGATCATCAGCGCGCGCGAGGGGTCGACATAGGCGCCCGGCCGCGCGGCCAGATACAGATCAATACCATGTTTTTCTGCCAGCCTGCCGAGCTTGCTCACGTCAATTGCCTGAACAAACCCGAAGCGGTTTGCCGACACCGCAAAGCCATCCTCCGGCATGGCTTCAGCCGCCTGCCCACCCATCGCTGGTTGCTGCGCGAGATCCTCAAACGCGGTGTGCGCCGCCTTTTCGAGCAGATCGATCACCTCTGACACGTTGCCGAGGCGGCTTAGCCGTCCGATCCAACGGATCAGTGCGTAGATCACTGACGTAATCACAAAACAGGTGACGAGGAACAAAATAACGCGCGAGGGCGCAGCATAGTAACTGGTCGAAAGCCCGGCAATACCAACAATCGCAAAGATGAACCCGCCGATAAACACCGATATCGCGTTCTGCGCGGTGCGGTCCTGCGCCAGCAATGGCCGCGCGCGCGGCGTGGTTGCCGTTGCCGATGCCTGCAGCGATGATACCATGATGCCAAGCGAGAAGATCGCGACCGCCAGCAGCGTGCTGGCCAGCACGCCGAGCAGATCGTCGATGCCATCGAGCCCAATCAGCGAATGGGCTTCCTTGGGCAAGTAACGCGCTGCGGCGGGAGCAAAAACCAGCGCAAGGATCGCCAGCAATGCGTATGCCGCAGGCGTGAACCACAACGACCGCAACACCCGATTGGCCGCCAGCTGCAAATAGGAGACATTCATATCATCTGACCACCCATTGCTGAAAAGCGTCTCAGATCAGCGCAGACGCACATCATCCCGCCAGCGCGGCGATAAAGCGTTCGCGCCACCACATGACATCGTGTTCGCGCACGCTGTCAAACATCGGCTGCCAGCGTGCAATGCGTTCGCCGCGCGGCATGGCGAGCGCGGTCTCGATCGCCTCGGAGATGTCATCGGCGCTATAGGGGTTGATCAGCAGCGCGCCTTTGAGCTGACACGCGGCCCCGGCAAAGCGCGACAGGATCAGCACGCCGGGATCCTTGGGGTCCTGCGCCGCGACATATTCCTTGGCGACCAGGTTCATCCCGTCGCGCAAGGGTGTAACCAGCCCGATCCGCGCGGCGCGATACACGCCCGCCAGCTGGTCGCGCGGATAGCCCTGATTAACATAGCGGATCGGCACCCAGTCGATATCGGCATATTCGCCGTTGATCTGCCCCGACAGCGCGTTGAGGCTGGCGCGGATGCGCTGATAGGTGTCAACGTCCGATCGCGAGGGCGGCGCGATCTGCAGCAGATAGACGTGTTTGCGCTTTTCAGGGTGGTTTTGCAGATAACGCTCATAGCCTGCAAAGCGCTCCTCCAGCCCCTTGGAATAATCGAGCCGGTCAACCCCGACGATCAGGCTGCGCCCGGCGCTGCTGGCGGCCATGCGCGCGCAACTGTCTGCCGCAACCGGACCGTTGGCGGCGGCGATGAACTCTTGCGCATCGATACCGATCGGGCAGGCAATGACGCAGATTGTCTTGTTGTTGACGGTGAGCTTCGTATCCCCATCGAAGCTGCCGTTCATTTGCGTGGTCACATAATGCACGAACGATTCCAGCGATTCCTCGGTCTGGAAGCTCACGACGTCATAAGCGAACATCGATTCCACCAGCCGCCCGTGATCGGGCAACGTGGTCAGCAAATTGGTCGGCGGCCACGGGATGTGGAGGAAAAACCCGATCCGGTTGGCAAAACCCTGCTGACGCAGCAGCCAACCCAGCGGGATCAAATGATAGTCATGCACCCAGATCAAATCGTCGGGCAACAGGTGCGGTGCGAACATTTGCGCAAACGCGCGGTTGACGCGCTCGTAGCCGCCCTGGAACTCGCGGTCGAATTCGGTCAGCCCCAGCCGGAAATGGAACAGCGGCCACAAGGTGCGGTTGGCATAGCCATTATAATATTCATCGACGTCCTGCGCGGTCAGATCGACCGTGGCAGATGTCACGCCGTCAAAGGTGGTGATGTTGACCTTGTTGTCTGCGCTGGTCTCGCCCGACCAGCCGAACCAGATGCCATCATGTTCGCGCAGCGCCGCCGTCAGGGCCACCGCCAGCCCGCCCTGCGCGCCATCGGACTTTGCCATCGGTGCGGAAACACGGTTGGACATGATGATCAGGCGGCTCACCTGATCGCGGTCCACGGCAGGCTGAGCATGGCGGCGCAATTGATCATGCCGACCAACGAATAGGTCTGCGGATAGTTGCCCCACAGCTCGCCGGACACCGGGTCGATATCCTCAGAGAGCAGCCCGGCGGCGGTGCGGCGCTTTAGCATCTCTTCAAACAACTCGCGGCCATCAGCCTGCCGCCCGGTGGCACACAACGCCTCGATCAGCCAGAAGGTGCAGACGTTGAACGCAGTTTCGGGCAGGCCGAAATCATCCTCGGTGGCGTAGCGCAGCATATGCGATCCGCGCCGCAGCCCCTGTTCGACCGCTGCCAAGGTGCCCAGAAACTTGGGGTCATCGGGCGCCAGAAAGCGCAGATCGAGCAGCTGGATCAGGCTCGCATCGAGATCGTCGCCCGAAAAGGTCGCCGACAGCCGGTTGGTATCCTCGCGCCATGCCGACGCCAATATCGTTGCGCGGATGGCGTCTGCCCTGCCCTGCCAGTGCGCCTTGCGATCCTCCAGCCCCAGCGCGCCGGCGGCATTGGCCAGCCGGTCGCACGCCGCCCAGCACATCGCAGACGAATAGGTGTGGACGCTCTGCCGGGTGCGCAGCTCCCACAGCCCGGCATCGGGCTGGTTGTGGTTGTCCCACGCGCGGTCGCCCACCTTTTCCAGCGCGAGAAAATCCTCACGCCCCGACGGGCGGAACAATCGCTGGTCAAAAAAGGCGTGGACGCTGCACAATACGATCTGGCCATAGGCATCATGCTGGATCTGCTCATAGGCCTGGTTGCCAACACGCACCGGCCCCATGCCGCGATAGCCGGTCAGCAGCGGCTCGGATCGTTCCTCAAGCCGCGCTTCGCCGAGCACGTCATACAGCGGCTGGATGTGCCCGCCGCGCGAGGAATCGACGATATTGCGCAGATACTCGAGATAGCCTTCGAGCACATCGAGCGCGCCCAGCCGATTGAGCGCCTGCACCGTGTAATAGGCATCGCGCACCCAGCAGTAGCGGTAATCCCAGTTGCGCCCCGAATGGGCATGTTCGGGAATCGAGGTGGTCAGCGCTGCGACAATCGCGCCGGTCTCCTCATGCTGGCACAGCTTCAATGTGATCGCCGAGCGGATGACGACATCCTGCCATTCGAGCGGCACCGCGAGCCCGCGCACCCATTCGCGCCACTCATCAGCAGTCTGCTCGAGCATGTCGTCGATGGTCGCAGTAAGATCGCTGGCGAAACTCTCATCGGGGCCGAGGAAGAAATGCATCGGTCGCTCGATCCGGAAGGCGCGCTCCTCTGCGACCATCGCGGGCGGCGCGGTGGTGGAAAGGCGCATCGTCATGTCGCGTAGCCGATAGCGCAGATGGTTGGATCCGCCCGCATCTGCCGGGCACGGCTCGCCCCAGTTGCGCGTCGGGCGCAGTCGTACACGGATGCGCGGGCTGCCGCTCACCGGGCGCACGATCCGCACGAATGCCACCGGGCGATAGCTGCGCCCCTGACGGCGGAAACGCGGGCAGAAATCGATCACATCGACCGCGTTGCCCATGTCGTCGCTGTGCCGGGTGATCAGGATCGGGGTGTTGCGCCAGTATTCCTGGGTGACCGAGGTGGCATCCTCCATTTCGATGGACCAGAACCCCTGATCAATCTTTTCACCGCCGACCAGCGCGGAGAACATCGCATCGCCATCGACACGCGGCACGCAGCCCCACACCATCCGCCCCGCACGGTCTATCAGCGCGCTGACCTGGCAATTGCCAATCGGCCAGAGGTCGAGTGTCGTCATGCGGTGCATTCCCGTTTCATCCAGGTCAGTGTCTGCGCCACGCTGGCGAACCTGTAGCGCGCAATGGGGCAATCGATCTCGCCGACCACGATGGCGCAGCCGCCCAGATCGGTGACCGCCGCCATTGCGGGCATATCGGTGAGATCATCGCCGATGAACACCGGGTGTGCTGACTGCATCGCCGGGTCGGCCATCAGCTGCCGGACCGCGCTGCCCTTGTCGAACCCGGCGACGCGCAGCTCGGCCACCATCTTGCCGTGCTGCAGCGCGAGCGCGTGC
>NZ_JBGTFM010000339.1:0-6221 GCF_041747255.1 Blastomonas sp.
GGCGGTGGCGACTTCTCGGCGGAGATCGGGGTTGCGCTCGCGTGGGAGCCGCTGCTGACCGCGCGTCAGCAGCTTGTCCTCGCGTGCGCCGAAGCAGGCGTGCCTGCAATAGACGTGCCTTTCATTAAGCTCGGCGACGAAGCGGGCCTGGCCGAGGAATGCGCCAAGGCCAGGGCTCTCGGCTTTGCCGCGAAGGCAGCGATTCATCCCGCGCAGGTGCCCGTGATCGATGCCGCCTTCGCTCCCTCTCGCGCGGAGATCAACGAAGCGACGGAGGCGTTACGCGCGTTCGAAGAAGGCGGCGGTCGGGCCATGCGGCACAACGGCCGGATGCTCGAAGCGCCAATGGTCAAGCAATACCGCGCGGTTCTCGCGCGAGCCAAGGACGGGATCGATGCGTGAAGCCGTGAAGGAAGTCGCCCCTGGGCGATTCCGCGAAGTGCAGGGCCGCTACTTCGAGGAATTCGAGGTCGGCCATGTGTATGAACACCGGCCCGGACGCACGATCACCGATGCCGACAATGTGTGGTTCACGCTACTGACGATGAACACCCACCCTGCGCATTTCGATTATGAATTCGCCAAGAAGACCGAATTTGGCAAGCCTCTCGTCTGCTCGCCGCTCACGGTGGCATTGATGGTGGGGATGAGCGTCTCCGATGTCAGCCAGAAGGCGGTCGCCAACCTTGGCTGGGACAATATCCGCCTGACCAACCCGCTGTTCCCCGGCGACACGTTGTATGCCGAGAGCGAGGTGCTCGATAAACGCGAATCCTCCTCACGCCCCGAACAGGGCATCGTCACCGTCAAGACCACCGGCAAGAACCAGCATGGCGATATCATATGCACGTTCAGCCGCACGATGCTGATCTGGAAACGCGGCTGCGGACCTGTCGACGACTGATTACGCCTGTTTCAACCCCCCGCTCTCCCCGGCGGGCCATGGAGAAGATAAATGGCAAGCCTGCCGATTGAAGACATCCGTACCATCGATGCCGACGAAGAAGCTGCGTTTCTCGATGCGATTGACCGCTGGATCGAACGCGAGGTCAAGCCGGTGGTCATGCACCACGACCATGGCGATACCTGGCCGGCGGAGCTGGTTGACCAGATGGTCGACATGGGCCTGTTCGGCGCCACCATCGGCCAGCAATATGGCGGTCTTGGCCTGCCCGCGACCACCTATGCCAAGATTGTCGCGCGCATATCCTCGCACTGGATGGCGATCACCGGCATCTTCAATTCGCACCTGATCATGGCCTGCGCGGTCGAGCGGTTCGGCACCCCAGCGCAAAAGGCCAAATGGCTGCCGAAATTCGCCAGCGGCGAGATTCGCGGCGGACTGGCGCTGACCGAGCCCAATGCCGGCACCGATCTGCAGGCGATCCGCACCACCGCAAAGCGAGACGGCGACGCCTATGTGATCAACGGCACCAAGACCTGGATTTCCAACGCCATCAAGGGCAGCTGTTTCGCGCTGCTGGTCAAGACCGATCCGCAAGCCGATCCGCGCTACAAGGGCATGAGCCTGTTCATCGCGCCCAAGCAGGAAGGCTTCACGGTCGGCAAAAAATTCGAGAAGCTGGGCTACAAGTCGATCGACAGCGCCGAGCTGATCTTCGACAATTACCGGCTGCCTGCCGACAACCTGATCGGCGGCGTCGAGGGCCATGGCTTCTTCCAGGCCACCGGCGGGCTTGAACTGGGCCGTATCAATGTGGCCGCGCGCGGCGTCGGGCTGGCCGAGGGCTCGCTGCGGTTGGCGACCGAATATGCCCAGCTGCGCGAAACGATGGGCAAACCGATCTGCGAGCATCAGGCGATCCAGCTCAAGCTGGGCGATATGGTCACCCGCGCCCGCGCCGCGCGGCTGCTCACCATGGACGCCGCCGAGGCTTATGATCGCGGCGAACGCTGCGACATGGAGGCGGGCATGGCCAAATATTTCGCGTCCGAAGCGGCGGTGCGCAATTCGGAAGAAGCGATGCGCATCTATGGCGGCTATGCCTATTCCAAGGAATATGAAATCGAACGCTATTATCGTGATGCGCTGCTGATGTGCATCGGTGAGGGCACCAACGAGATGCAGCGCATGATCATTTCCAAGCAATGGGTAAAGCGGAACCCGCTGTGAGAGGCGCACAGCCCTTAACCCTCTCCCTGCAGGGGAAAGGGACAGGCGCGCAGCGTCAGGGAGAGGGGCCGCCTCGTCGCGGCAAGACGCCCGACCAGATGCTGGATCGCGCGCGTCACATGCGAAAAGAACCCACAGAGGCAGAAGCAAAGCTCTGGTCATGCCTCCGCGCCGGACGTTTGAACGGGTTCAAATTTCGTCGCCAGGTGACCATCGGCACCTATATTGCGGACTTCGTCTGCCCCTCTGCCAAGCTGATTGTGGAGATTGACGGCAGCCAGCATGCTGAGCAGACAATCTATGACGCGCAGCGGACGGCGTTTTTGGTGGGCGAGGGCTATCGGGTCATCCGGTTTTGGAATGATGAGGTTCTGGGCAGTTGCGATGACGTGATCGAGGCCATTTTGCATCATCTGACGGTTGCATCCCCTCTCCCTGGCGCGCTGCGCCTGTCCCTCTCCCCTGCAGGGAGAGGGTTTGTGGGGGGGCCAACTTAATGACGCGGCTGCCGCTCTCGGGTTATCGCGTGTTGTCGGCCGAGCAATATGGCGCTGGGCCTTATGGCACGATGTTTCTGGCGCAAATGGGCGCGGAGGTCATCAAGATCGAACCTCCCGCCAAGCCGGGGCAGACCGGCGGCGACACCGCGCGCGCGGTTGGCCCGCATTTTCTGCGCGAGAATGAAAGCCTGTATTTCCAGACGTTCAACCTTAACAAGAAGTCGCTGACGCTCGATCTGCAGAGCGCACGCGGCCGCGACATCCTGCAGACTTTGGCCAAAACATCGCACGCCATGGTCAACAACCTGCGCGGCGACCTGCCGGCAAAGCTCGGGCTGGATTATGCCACGCTGGGTACGCTCAATCCGGGGATCGTGTGCGCGCACCTGTCTGCTTATGGCCGCGACAATGAACGCGCCAAATGGCCGGGCTATGACTATCTGATGCAGGCCGAGGCCGGGTTTCTGGCGCTGACCGGAGAGCCCGACGGGCCGCCGGTGCGCTTTGGCCTGTCGATCGTCGATTTCATGACCGGCACGCAAATGGCCGTCGGTCTGCTCGCTGCGATGCTCGATGCGCAGCGTTCGGGCAAAGGCTGCGACATTGATGTCGACCTGCTGTCCACCGCGGCCCACCAGATGAGCTATCCGGCGGTCTGGTATCTTAACGAGGGCGATGTCACCCCGCGCGCGCCGCGCTCTGCGCACCCGTCGGTGACCCCCAGCCAGATGTTCCGCTCCGCCGATGGCTGGATGTTCGTGATGGCGCAACTGCCCAAGTTCTGGACCATCCTCACCGACCTGATCGGCCAGACCGACCTGCAAACCGACCCGCGCTTTGCGACGCCCGAGGCCCGGCTCGTCAACCGCGATACGCTGACCGGATTGCTCGATGCGGTGTTTGTCACCCGGCCAACCAGCCATTGGGTGGCGCTGCTCTCGGGCAAGATGCCGGTCGCACCGGTCAACGATCTGGCCAGTGCGATGGACAATCCTTTCCTGCAGCAGACCGGCATGATGCAGCAGGTTGCCCACCCCGACCGGGATCCCTTGCATGTGCTCGCCAGCCCGATCCGCGTTGACGGCGAGCGCCTTCCCAGCGCTGCCGGGCCGCTGCTGGGGGCAGACAGCGACGCGGTATTGAGCGACATCGGCCTGTCGCCGGACGAGATTGCCGCGCTCAAACGGGACGGCATCGTCTGATCCGATGGGCAAGCTGACCGGCATAACCGTGCTTGACCTGTCGCAGTTCCTGCCCGGTCCGATGCTGTCGGTAATGATGGCCGATCAGGGCGCCGAGGTCATCAAGATCGAGCCGCCCGCAGGCGATCCGGCAAGGGCGATGGCCCCGTTCGAGGCGGGCCAGTCGGTGTGGTTCCGCAATCTCAATCGCGGCAAGACCAGCATCTTGCTTGACTTAAAGAGCGCGTCCGGGCGTGCGCGCCTGACCGATCTGATATCCCGCGCCGATGTGTTCCTCGAAGGTTTTCGCCCCGGCGTGATGGCGCGGCTGGGCTTCGATTATGCGGCGGTGAGCAAGATCAACCCGCAAATCGTCTATTGCTCGATCAGCGCGTTCGGCCAGTCGGGGCCGCTCGCGCATCATCCTGCGCACGATCTGGCGGTGCAGGCGCTGTCAGGCTTCCTGTCGGTCAACGACAGCGCGGACGGATCGCCGGTGGTGCCCGGCGTGCCCTCTGCCGATATGGCGGCGGGGTTGACCGGGCTGTCGGCGGTGCTGATGGCGCTGATCGGGCGGCAGCGCAGCGGTCGCGGCGACTATATCGACATCGCCATGTTCGACAGCCTGCTGCCGTGGTGCGCGCATATCGCAGGTGATGCGATCGCCGGAGGCGAAGCGCCGCGATCACGCACGCAACGCTCGCTTGGCGGCGCGGCCTTCTATCAGGTCTACACGACCAGCGACCGCAGGCACATCGCGCTGGGCGGGCGCGAGATCAAGTTCGTGCGGGTGCTGCTCACCGCGCTGGGCCGCGAAGACCTGATCACGCTGGGCGATGCCGACGCCGGGCCGGATCAGGCACCGCTGGTCGCATTCCTGCGCGAGACCTTCGCACAGCGCAGCCGCGATGAATGGGTGGCGTGGTTTGCCGACAAAGATGTCGCTTTCTCGCCCGTGCTGGATTTCGCCGAAGTGTTGCGCAGCGCGCATGTCGGCGCGCGCGGACTGCTGGTCGAGGCGGACGGCGCGCATCATATTGCGCCGCCGGTTCGTTTTGCAGGCGAAGCGGCGTGGGAGCCTACCGACGCGCCGGAACTGGACGCGGGATGAGCATCAGCCTGCTCAAATTCTCCCCGGAAGGGGGAGGGGAACCGCACAGCGGTGGAGGGGCAGCCAGAATGCACGCCATCTTGACCTGTAGGCCCAGCCGCTTTCCCTCCGTCAGCCTTTCAGGCTGCCACCTCCCCTGCGAGGGCAGGATTTATCGTCCCTCAAGCATCCACATCGATATGCATCGAATAGACAAACCGGTCGCCGGGATGGTGGCTGACCGAGATTTCAAACAGCCGTTGGTTCTGGTCGAAATAGCAGCGCAGGATGCGCAGGCATGCGCTGCGGCGGGGAATGTCAAGCGCAGCCGCAATCTCCGCGCTCGCCGATATCGCCTGGATGTCCTGCGTCACCTGCGCCAGCGTCAGACCGGCAGCTTCGGTGATCTGGCGGAACAGGGTGTTGCGCCCAGGCGTGATCTGCGCCACCGCAACGGCCAGATCGGCGATGACATAGGCATCGGTCAGCGCCAGCGGGCGATCATCGGCCGCCTGCAGGCGCACCCCGCGAAACCGGAACCACTTGCCGCTGGTGCGCACCGCAATCTGTTCGGCAATCAGCTTGGGCAGCGGGTGCAGCCCCAGCGCATCGTAGGCAATCCGCGTATCGCGGGCATATTGCAGGATTTCGCCAACGTTCGACAATGGCTGGTGGAGCGCGCCGCCGCGCGCCGCAGCCGGTTGCACAACCGTGCCCGATCCACGCTTGCGGGCGATCAGCCCTTCATTCTGCAGGCGACGCAAAGCCTCACGCACCGTAAAGCGGCTCACCCCATATTCGGCGCACAACACGCTTTCGGTGGGGAAGCCGTTGCTGCCCGCCAGCTTGCCAGCCAGGATCAGTTCGCGCAGTTCATCGGCGAGTTGCTGGTAGCGCGGCTTGTCGTTCAGCTTGGCACCGGTGGGATCAAGGGCCTCTACGGGGCTGTTCAAAGCGTACTCCTGCTCATGCAGCGACGATATGGGTGGGCTGCGTGACCGCGCCAACCCTTACCGAACGGCTTAGCGCACATTTGGCGCGCAAGCCAAATGAAAGCGAGCGCGCGCGGGCGCGGCAGCATCTGCTCGATTGGCTGGGCTGTGTCGCAGGCGCGCTGCGTTCGCCGCTCGCCGATGTGGCACGCGCAGCAGAGCCGGACGTGCTGACGCGGGCTGCATTGCTCGGCAATCTGCTCGAAATGGATGATGTCCATCGCGCCGCATTGTTGCATCCGGGGCCAGTGGTGTGGCCCGCCGCGATCAGCGCCGCGCGTGAGGCCGGGCGCGAAATCGACGCGCTGCTCGATGGCGCGATAC
>NZ_JBGTFM010000340.1:0-8106 GCF_041747255.1 Blastomonas sp.
TATTATGTCGTCCCTGCCGATGAGCTGGCGGAGGAAGCCTATATCGTGCTGCGTGATGCGCTCAAGCGCACCAAGAAGGTGGGACTGGGCCAGCTGTCGCTGCGCGGACAGGAACAGCTGGTGGCGCTGCGCCCCTGTGGCCGGGGGCTGATCCTCGAAGTCCTGCGCTACGCCGATGAGGTCAACAAGGCGGCCGACTATTTCCGCGACGTCGCCGAAACCAAGCCTGATGCCGGTCTGCTCGAACTGGCCGAAACGCTGATCAGCAACAAATCGGGCGATTTCGATGCCAGCGATTATGAGAACCATTATGTCGATGCGCTCAAGCGCGTCATCGCCAAGAAAGCCAAGGCGAAGGGCAAGCGCGTGCTCGAGGATGTCGATGAGCCTGCCGATACCAGCCGCGGGTCCAACGTAATTGATCTGATGGCGGCGCTCAAGGCCTCGGTCGATGGCAAGAAACAGGCCGCGCCGAAGAAGGCAGCACCGGCAAAGAAGACGCCGCCCAAAAAGGCCCCTGTGCGCAAGCAGGCCTGATATGGCCAAATCGGCTGATCCCCTTGCGCAATATAATGCGAAACGTGATTTCAAGCTGACTCCCGAGCCTGCGGGCAAAGCTGGCAAACCCGGCGGCAAGCGTTTCATCGTGCAGAAGCATGATGCCACGCGGCTGCATTTTGACCTGCGGCTCGAGATCAATGGCGTGCTGAAAAGCTGGGCCGTGACCAAAGGCCCCAGCGCAAACCCCCAGGACAAGCGGCTGGCGGTGCGCACCGAAGACCACCCGATGTCTTATGCCGATTTTGAAGGCGTGATTCCCAAGGGCGCCTATGGCGGCGGCACAGTGATGCTGTGGGACAGCGGCAGTTGGGCGCCGATCGAAGGAAAAAGCGCCAGCGACATCGACGAGGGCCATCTCCATTTCACCCTCGACGGGCAGCGCATGAAAGGCGAGTGGCTGCTGGTGCGGATGAAGCCAAGGGCGGGCGAAAAGCGCGAGAACTGGCTGCTGCGCAAGATAGACGATGCCTGGGCAGGCGGGACGGACGATCTGGTGGGGCGCGAAATTACCAGCGTGCTGACCGCGCGCAGCATGGCCCAGATCGCTGCCGGGGAGACAGGCGCGCCTCTCAAGGCCAGCGCCAAACCCGGCGCCAAATCCGGCGGGCGGCCCAAGCTACCAGGCAAGGCGCCCACCAAGCCAGCACCGAGGGGCAATGCTCCAGATTTTCGCGCCTTGCAGCTTGCAACGCTGGTCGATGCTGTCCCGACCGGGCATGACTGGATCCACGAGATCAAATATGACGGGTATCGCGGCGCGGTGGCTGCGGCGGGCGTGGATGTGCGCATCTACACCCGCAACGGGCTGGACTGGACCGACAAGTTCGCGCCGCTGGTGCGGCATATCGCGGCTCTCGATCTGCCGTCGTGTTTGATCGACGGCGAGATCGTCGCCATGGACAAGACCGGCAATCCAGATTTTTCGGCGCTCCAGGCAGTATTGAAGCGGGGGCATGGCGCGCAGGGTGAGGACACCGAACTGTTGTTCTTCGCCTTCGATCTGCTCGAACTGGAGGGAAAGGCGCTGACCGCGCTGGGCAATCTCGAGCGCAAGGAACGGCTCGAGGCGCTGCTCCATCACGCGCGCGCGCCGATTGCGGTCGCCGATCATGTCATCGGTGCCGGAGAGAAGCTGTACGATGCGATGTGCAGCGCGGGACAGGAAGGGATCATTTCCAAACGCGCCGATGCCAAATATGCAGGCAAACGATCGGCAAACTGGGTCAAGGTGAAATGCACCCGCCGCCAGGAGTTCGTCATTGTCGGCTGGAACCCTTCAAAAGCCAAAGCACGTCCGTTCGCCTCGCTGCTGCTCGCACAGCATGAAGGCGATGCGCTGGTCTACAAGGGCAATGTCGGCACCGGGTTCACCGGTGATGCCATGGCTGATCTCGCCAAACAATTCGCCAAGCTGACGCGCAAGACCCCGCCGCTGCCGGTCGATGCCGCTGCTGCACGTCATGCGCACTGGCTCAAGCCTAGCCTTGTCGCAGAGATCGCTTTTGCAGAGTTCACCGCTGGCGGATCGGTGCGCCATGCCAGCTTTCTGGGGCTGCGCAGCGACAAGTCGGCGCGCGATGTGGGCCCGGAGATCGCTGCGCCAGCGCCGCCGCCCGAAAGCTCGGTCAACATTTCGAGCCGCGAACGCATCATCTTTCCCGAAGCAAAAAAGACCAAGGGGGATCTTGCCGATTATTATGCTGCCATCGCCCCGATCATGGTGACGCACGCCGCGCGCCGCCCGATCAGTCTGGTGCGCTGTCCGCAAGGACGCGCCAAGGCGTGCTTTTTCCAGAAGCATGATTCAGGCTCGTTCGGAGACCATGTCCACCACATTGCGATCCGCGAGAAGGACGGCGGGCATGAGGACTATCTTTATATCGACGATGGCGACGGCCTGCTCGCCTGCGTGCAGATGGGCACGATCGAATTTCACGGCTGGGCCAGCCAGATCGAAGCCGTGGAACAGCCGGACCGGCTGGTGTTCGATCTCGATCCTGACGAAGGCCTTGACTTTACAGACGTCAAGAAAGCCGCACTGGATATCCGCGGGCACCTTGCCGTCATCGGCCTCGTCAGCTTCGCCATGCTGACCGGCGGCAAGGGCATTCATGTCATCGTCCCGCTCGATCCCGGCCACGGCTGGGATGCGCACAAAGCGTTCGCACGGCATTTTGCCGAGGCGCTGAGCCTTGCTGAGCCTGAGCGTTTCGTCGCGACGATGAGCAAGGCCAAGCGCAAGGGCAAGATATTCATCGACTGGCTGCGCAACGAGCGCGGCAGCACGGCGGTGATGCCCTATTCGGTCCGCGCCCGGCCGCACGCCCCGGTGGCCGTGCCAATTGGCTGGGAACGGCTTGCCGAAACCAAAAGCGCGAGCCAGTGGACCATCGATGACCGCGAGGCGCTTTTGGAACGCGCGGCGGGGCCTGAGCTGCGCGGTTGGTGTTTCGCAGTGCAGACGCTGCCTGCCTATTGAATGCCCTGCGCTGCAGCCAATGACACGGCTGAGCAAGCAAGCGATCGCCATGATTAGCCTATGTCAATGCAACGATCGGACCGCAGGTTTATCGAAGCGCAACATCGAATCGGTTTGAAAGGATTTACTATGCGCAGCTTGATCATTGTCGCCTCGGCCCTTCTGGTGGTCTCCTGCGATGCGACCAACGATCGTTCGGCCAACCAGAATGCTGCCGACGACTCCGCCCTTGAGGACGCAGCGCCCGGGTCTGGCGGTGACACTGGCATGGTCGCCGAGCAGAACCTGCCGACGGCAACCTATGTCGCCCGCGCGGCCATGTCTGATCTATACGAAATTCAGTCAGGTCAGTTGGCGGTCAACAAGGGCAATTCCGATGAAACCCGCTCCTTCGGCCGGATGATGATTGCTGACCATTCGCAATCATCGCGCGATATGAAGACCGCGCTTGGGCAGGCCAAAATGCCGACCGACCCGCCCACCATGCTCGACGCCGAACACCAGGCCATGCTGGAAAAGCTCAACATGACGCAGGGCCACGCTTTCGATACTGAGTATATGGCGCAGCAAATGACGGCGCACCGCAAGGCGCTGGCGCTGCATCAGTCCTATTCGGCCAACGGCGAGACCACGCAGCTCAGGGCCTTTGCCCAGAAGGTCGCGCAGGTGGTCGCCAAGCACCACGATCACCTCGACAAAATCGACGGCAATAACCCAGCGGCATCGCGGTCAGGCAGCACCATGTCACAACCGGGTCAGATGGACGGGCGGTCAAATGCCCCCGGTCAAGCCGCTCCAGATGCGCGCTGATCTGCAAAGCATCAAGCTTCGCTCGGGACGGTCGATCATTCAGGTAATCGCTTTGGTTTGGCAAGCTTGGCTGCAGCGACGCTCTTAGCGCAAGCACGATAACGCCGCGCTCAGCGCAGTTGGCTGTCCTTGCTTCCCCGGCGATTGATTCCGGCCGGACGCGTCAGGGATTCGCGGGCAGCCTGGCAATCGACACACGTTCGGCTGGCGGGCAAGGCCTCGCGCCGCGCCTGCGGGATGTCATCACCGCAATCCTCGCAGAACATGAACCCCTCGCCCGACGGCAGCTGCGCGCGCGCGAGGCGCACAGCGTCGGTCACGGTATCGTCGATCTGATCCTGTATGGCGCCATCGCGCGCCCATCCGTTGGCCAACTGTCACTCCTGCGTATCTGTCTCAGGGTGACTTACGGCTGCAGGACCACTTTGATCCATTCATCTTGGTTGTCGCGGAAGTTGCGGTATCCGGTTGCAGCCTCCTCCAGTGGCAGATGGTGACTGATCAGAAAGCTGGGATCGATCTCGTCCTGCTCGATCATCTCAAGCAATTCACCGGTGTAGCGCTGCACATGCGTCTGGCCGGTGCGCAGTTGCAGGCCCTTTTGCATCAACGCACCCATTGGGAAGAGATCGGTCTTGCCGCCATAAACTCCCGGCACAGACACCCGCCCGCCCTTGCGGCACGCCATGATCGCCTGACGCAGCACATGGGCACGGTCCTGACCCATCCCGACCTTCTGCTTGATCGTGTCGGCGACATTGTCGAGCGCAAAACCGTGCGCCTCCATGCCGACGGCGTCGATCACCGCATCGGGGCCGACACCGCCGGTCATCTGCTTGAGCGCCTCCAGGATATCGGTTTCATGATAGTTGACCGGCTCTGCGCCGAGCGTTTCGGCGAGCGCAAGCCGCCCCGGCACGCCGTCAATCGCGATCACCCGCCCGGCATGCTGGCGAAACGCGCTGAGAATGGCAAACAGCCCGACCGGTCCGCAGCCCCACACCGCAATGGTGTCGCCGGGTTCGATCTCGGCGTTGAGCGCAGCCATCCAGCCGGTGGGCAGGATATCGGACAGGAACAGCAGCCGGTCATCGGGAATGTCATCGGGCACGACAATCGGACCGACGTCGGAAAAAGGCACGCGGACATATTGCGCCTGTCCCCCGGGATAGCCTCCGGTGAGGCCCGAAAAACCGAACATGCCGGCCAGCGGATAGCCAAAGGCCTGTTCTGCCACTTCCTGGTTTTCAACCGGGCATGTGTTGTCGCACGCGCTGAAGCGCAGCGCCTCGCATTGAAAGCACGCACCGCACGAAATCGTGAAGGGCACAACGACGCGCTGGCCCACGGTCAGCGTGCTGCCCTGACCAACCTCGATGACACGCCCCATGAACTCATGGCCCAGAATATCATCATGTTCGACGCCGGGGATCACGCCGCCATAAAGATGAAGGTCTGATCCGCAGATGGCTGTCGATGTGACCTCGATGACGGCATCGCGGGGGTTGACGATCTGGGGGTCCGGCATGTGCCGCACGTCGATCTTGCCTTTGCCCTGAAAGGTGGCTGCGCGCATCGATGGTTCCTTGAGAGTTAAGCGGCGGAGCGCTGGTTGCAGGCCGTGGCGATTTCGCCAGTTTCGATGAGCATTTTCATCCGCCGCAGATCGCGCAGCAGGCCTGCATTCACGGTGGCAAGCAGCGCGGCACCGGTTTGCAATCCAGTGCGCAAAACCTCAGGCTTGAATGCAAATATGATTTCGATTGCGGTGCCTTTGCTGCCGTTATCATGAAACCGGATGCGGCCATGGACATCGTCTTGCCCATCGCCGCCGGATCGCCAGGCGATCACCTCATCGGGCTTGTCAGTGACGATCTCCAGCAGCAACGGCTGGGAAATGCGCGCGTGCAGCTCGGGCGGGGTGATCAGCAGGCCGGGCTGGCTGCCCTCAGGAAACGGCGTGTATTCCATCGCGGCCCACAGTTCTGCCGAGTTTTGCCAGGCCTGGGTGATCGTTTCGGGGCTGGCCTGGATCGTGACGGTGGCTCCGGCTACGAGATAATCGCCAAACATGCGCATGTTGCGCGCCGTGCGCACCGGGGCTGCATCACGATTGGGCTGCTGCCTGCGCATGGTCCACATGCTGCCCGCGGCGGCGGCACCGGCGGTGAGTAACCCCAAACGCAACCAGCCTGAATTTGCCATGTCATGATATCCCTTGCGACAATCGGGTTGGCACGGTGCGCTTCGGGAACGGTCGGAGGGGGGGATCGGGACCAAAGTCACCGTGCCGACACTACTGCTAGGTCAAACCAACCGCTCCCACCTTGACATGGATTGGTTTGAATGAATTTTTTTAAGATTCCATACGCTGCCGGTTCGGTCCCGCGCTGGTCACACCATCTCGTCGAGACATCACCCTTATGGCAAAAGAGTGAGCGAAGATGGATCACCTTCATCATCGGTTCTGAGCGATGCCGAGATCGCCATCAAAAGCGCATGCGATCGCCACATTGATGCGCGCGCATCATTCGTCGCCGCGGCTTGATCACGCTGCACACTCGCGGCCCGATCGGCAATGTCGATGGCTTCAGCGGTCAGCAGCGTCGCGTTCTCGCAAAGCCCGTGAATCAGGCTTTCGATCAGAAGCAACGCGGCCTGACCGTGCGCGTCGGATGACTGTGAGGTCGTCTGCCCCAGCGCAGACTCATTGTCGTTGGTCGTCATGGCGAAACCTTTGGTACAGGCGAGGGCAGACATGCGCTCTCAGCCGTCGACGCCTGGTTGAGCCTGCCAACGATGAGCTTATGATACGCCATTTCTCCAATTAAAACCACAACTTATAACAACAATCAACAACAACACTGATCAATATCTAAATTTTGCTATCGATGCTAGTTTAAGCCAGTGACCAATCGTTTTGTCAAAAAATTGAGCGGATTGGCCGATCTGGCAGCTGCTGACGCCCTCGCGCTTGAGACGGCGACGGCTCATCCGCGCCGTTATAACGCGCGGCAGGACCTGATTCGCGAAGGCGACGAGCCAGGCCCGATGTTTGTGGTTCTGGAAGGATGGGTCTGTCGTTACAAGATCCTGCCCAGCGGCTCACGCCAGATCATGGCGTTCCTGATGCCCGGCGATGCCTGCGACCTGCATATCAAGCTGCTCGCAGCAATGGACCACAGCATCCAGGCGATCACACCAGCGATGGTCGCAACGGTCACCAAGGTGGATATGCAGGCGATGATGCATAAGCATCCCAACATTGCCAATGCGATGTATTCTGCGCAGCTGGTCGATGAAGGGGTGATGCGGGCATGGATTTTCAGCATGGGTCGGCGCAGCTCGGTCGAGCGCGTTGCGCATCTGATTTGCGAGCTATACCTCAGGGCGCGTAACATCGGCCTGACGGACGACGACGAGTTTGATCTGCCGCTCTCTCAACTCGTTCTGGCCGATGCCCTGGGCATGACCGCTGTCCATATCAATCGCATTTTGAAAGAGCTGCGGCTGGCGGGCGCGATGTCACTTAAACGCGGGAGCGTCACGATCCTTGACCCCGTCAAACTCATCCAGATTGCCGGCTTTGACGAAAACTATCTGCACCGCCGGTTGCGCAAACTGGGTTAAGCGATCGTCAGGATCCGACGGTTGCTGCGCGCCGGCTGGGCAGCCAAGCGATCGTAGCGGATCGCGAATTCAGCATGGATCGCAGCGACCGCGGGATCTGCTGCCCGGTCTTGCAGTTCTCGCGCAACAGCGGCGCGTGCCAGGCAATATTCCTGATCATCGGGCTGTAACATAGTTTCCCCCAAAATTGATATGTGCAAGCTGTGTGATTGCGAGGACATGCCTTTAATGAATCACGCCAACAATGTTAAACACTCAAGAACAATCGTAATTAACAAGAATCAATAACGATTTTTTTAAATCCGTTTGCTCTGCAATCGAGCATGGCATCCAGTTTTTGCGTGCGCCCAAATGCCACCATCCTCGGCAGCAAGATTTCGGATACATTCACCACGCGAGCTTTTCAGCATTCGGGGCCGTGATATTTGCGAAAAAAATATCTTGATGTTGCCCCATGTTTGTCGGGCGCTGGCGGCCTTGGGATAATCTGCACGATGCTGGCTAACCCAGGGTGGTATCGAGAAACATCATGGCAGTAAGGCCGACCATCAGGCCTGCGGTTGCCTTTTGCCCATCCATGCGCCGGTGCGTGTCGGGAATGATCTCGGATGCGACCACCCAGATCA